>JBDOMS010000667.1:0-8833 GCA_039831735.1 Pirellulales bacterium | reverse complement strand
AAGTCCATGATGAGCCAATTGATCCAGATGGGGAGTCTGAGCAATTGGAGAACCATAACACCCAAGTTCAGGACGTAAATCATCAACAGCAATAAAGAGAATATTTGGTTGTTCAGCAGCATGAATACAATCGATACTCACCAAGGGCGCAGCTGCAGTCAGGAGAATGAAGAAAACAGATATGCATCGAAGATGTCTCGTATGCGACTCAAAAAGGCAGATCATACCTTTCATGACGATATCTCTCCTTTTTATAATGTAATAGATCACAGATGATACGTAGACGATCAGGACAGGATAAAATCTTCAGTTGCGCGTCCGTCCTGCATCAACTACGGTTTGCAGTTCATTGGTGAGTCGTCTAACAATTTCGGGGTAGTCATCATAAAGGTTGTGGCTTTCTTGTACGTCTTCGGCAAGGTTGTAGAGTTGGCCTTCTGATTTCGTTACTTCCTTTTTTTCCTTGTCAGAAAATCCACCAGATCCTCTCCCTGTAATAAGCTTCCATGGTCCTGAGCGAAAAGCCATTAGTTTACGGCCAGCTTGAATAGCCAATGATGGCCGAATCGCATCATCATGACCGAGGAGGATGGGAAGAAAACTAAAACTATCTGGGCCTGCACCCTCAGGCAAGTTGGTATTTGTCAGATCCGCGAATGTAGCCAGCATATCGCAGAACGATATCATCTGGTCCGAACGAGAACCTTCTTTGACCCTGCCAGGCCATCGAGCAATAAAAGGCATGCGATGGCCACCCTCCCACGCATCGGCCTTCATTCCTCGCAGGGAGCCAACGGAAGAATGATTAAAACGTTTGCGATCTTGTCGATACCACACAGGTCCATTATCAGATGAAAAAAAGACGAGTGTGTTTTTCTTCATTCCTCTGTGGTCAAGTGCAGCTAGTACCTGGCCAATCATGTGATCGACCATCATGGCAAAGTCACCATACATTCCCACGTTACTCTTCCCGGCAAATTCTTTTGACGGGAGCCATGGCGTATGTGGTGCTGGATAGGCGAGATAGAGCATCATTGGTGATGTGCCATTTGCGTTCCGGTGATTATTGATCACTGAAATGGCTTCGTTAGTCAATCGAGGTAGTACATCTTCAAGTTGTAAGTCTGGTGCAATACCACCAGCACGCCAGAATGCACCCTGAATAGGACTCCATCCTTCCGATGCATTAGCAGCAATGGTGTCAACTGGTGGTTGGACAGCTTTCCTGTTACGAATATAGAAGTATGGTGGAATATCTGTTGAGGCACGAATTCCAAAGAACGTGTCGAAACCGCGATCAACAGGACCACCGGGAAGTGGTTTGTCGTAGCCATCTTGATCAAAGCCAAGATGCCATTTGCCAACCATCGCAGTCTGATATCCGTGTGACTGTAGAAGAGATGCAATGGTCATCCGATCGGCATCAATGGTTGCCTGTTTGGACCATGCCCCAGAGTTAGCACGAAATGGGTATTGACCCGTCAGTAGTCCATATCGTGATACATGGCATAACGGACCAGCAGCATGAGCATCTGTGAAGATCATGCCCTGCTCTGCCAACTTTTCTATATTTGGC
The DNA here is from genome assembly GCA_039831735.1 of Pirellulales bacterium. Taxonomy (GTDB): domain Bacteria; phylum Planctomycetota; class Planctomycetia; order Pirellulales; family UBA1268; genus CACORA01. The sequence goes on along the minus strand of JBDOMS010000667.1, from coordinate 7,257 downwards.
ATATGAATTTTTGAAGCTTGATTAAATGGACGAGGATCACCATATCCCATGTCGTCCACTAAAATAAAAACAATATTTGGAAGGCTGCCATTATCACTTGCGATTGTGACATTACCCATGATGACAACGGCAAATAACAAAAGACCAAAATGTATCACGTGACACAACGATGCGAACCGGTTAGTCAATTGCATGCTTCATCCTCAATATGGGAAAGGGCGATTCTCGATACTATCTTTATCAGCTATTGCTTTTCGATGAATTTACTGTTGTCTGTACTTCGATTGGTTTTTTTGTGTCTTTCAGATGATTTTTTGAATTCGGGTGTCGGCTTTGTCGGCAACCACAGACACAATTCATCGAGTACGTTTTCATGGCGAGGATCATCCACAAGATTGTGAAACTCATCAGAATCCGCTCGGTGGTCATAGAGTTCTTTAGAGTTGTCTTCATAAACAATCAGCCGCCAGTCTCGAGTTCGTATGGAGTGATTTCCAAAGTATGATGATGTGATGGCAGGTCGTATTCTTTTTGTGGTTGGATTATTGATTTGTGCACAAAGAGACGTTCCCTCAAGCTGTTTGTATTCTGGAAGACCACAGAGCTCTATCAATGTTGGATAGAGGTCAATCAGGCTTACCGCTTCACGACACGGTTCCGCAGGATGGATGTTGGGTCCGGCAATAAGTACAGGAACACGCGTGGATTCTTCCCACAGTGTGCGTTTGGCCCAGTGCTGTTTTTCACCGAGATGAAATCCGTGATCACTCCACAGAACAACAATAGTGTTGTTCGCATGCATGCTTGAGTCGAGTGCATCGAGAACAGTGCCAACACAGTGATCCACAAAACTAATGGATGCTAAATAGGCTTGCGTGAGATCTCGTTGCTTTCCAAATTGGAGGACACTTTTATGTGTTGGAGCAGCAGCATAGGTATTGATATCTAGGAAATTTTTCGGGAGATCATCTAAATCTGAAAGGGGATTATTCGGCAATGCAAGAGACGTGTGTTCATAGAGAGTGAACCAGCGTGGGGGTACGAAGAGAGGGACATGTGGTCGAAAAAAGCCAATTGACATGAAGAACGGCTGACCAAAGTTTTTTTGTATGAGTTCGGCCGCATTGCATGCAAGCGCATAGTCGGCCATCTCATCATCGTTTTCGGGATATGCACCCCAATCCCAGCTTCCACTCCAACTAGCAGGACGATTCATCGGTTTTTTAGGCCTGGGACTTCGTTGTCGCCCCAATGAGGTATCGATGTCGCTCGAAAGACGTCCACGAAAACCATGGTGTAATACTTTTCCACCAGATATTGTGTGATACCCATGGGTCTTGAAATAGCGATGGATTGTGGGGCTGTCTGTCAACGCGGGAAGTTCTGTATAACTCGGTCCAAGCTCATAACTGCCATGGGTAGTCGCTGCCAATCCTGAGATGACACTGATTCGGGAGGCTGAACATACTGGTACAGCGCAGTGTGCGTTGACGAAGTTTCGTCCACGTTTCGCAAGTGCATCCATATGAGGAGTCTGAACATCAGGGTGACCTCCTAGAAATCCAGTCCAATCATTGAGATCGTCGATACAGATCATCAAAACATTGGGATATGAGAACTTCCCAATAGGTGCTGCGTAAGTACCCTGCACCGTAGGAAATTCTGAAACAATGAAAACCAGTGCAAAAACAACAAAAATGTTTTGGGTAGTTATTTTCATATGTGCATGCAGAAACATCAGTCAGATATGCCAGCAGCTTTCTTGATTCTTTTCATTTCTGATTTTCCACCGTCGGACACAGAAAATACAAACTTCGCAAGGTCAAGAAATGCGTCGCGGTCTTTCAGTTGTGCGACAAGACCGACTGGCATGGTTGAAATGGGTTGTTCGATAATCTCATCGATATCTTCCATTGGAATGAGACGTTTTTTCCCTTGGTCAGTAGGGAGACTCAGTACAACCTGAGTATCATCTTGAGAGACGAGGAATCCCGATAGTAATTGTCCCTCAGCAGTGATGACATTGACGGACTGAAATCCCTTTCTGATTTTCTCAGATGGCTGAAGAATAGATTTGATGAGATACTCCTTGGTAGACGTGTCACCTTGTTCTGTCAGATGTGGTCCAAGTTGGTAACCATAAGACACAGCATGACAGGTTGCACAGGCAACTTTCTCGTTGAAAAACAGTTTGGCTCCTCGAACAGCATCACCATGGCTGATAGCATCAGCAACAAGTTGTTCCAGCGGTTCGTTGTTGAGCATTGATGGCAGTTGAGGATTGACCGGCTTATCCTCTACAAGTGATGGGCGACTCCCTTCGGGGAATGGATGCTCTGCAATAAGTTCTTCAGGGCTATAGAATTTTCTACGTGAGTAAGTTTCAGCTCTGATTGTAGCGACGTCAGACTCACGAATAGTGGCTGCATCGTTTCCCCAACTATTACGAACGTAAGTCAGAACAGCAGCAATTTCGCTATCAGTAAACATCATGCCGATGGCGGTCATTGGTGGGACACCACGAGCAGGTTCGTATTGTTTACCCGCGACGCGAATGGGTCCCCATATGCCATGTAACGTAAGCTTAATGAGCCTGTCTTTTTCACCTGTGACCCATTCACTTCCTACAAGTGGAGGGTAGATACCAGTAACCCCCTTACCATGGTCACGATGGCAGGTCATGCAGGAACCTTCCTTGTAAAAAACCATTTGGCCAAGTTCGTACACGCGCCGAAATTCCTTGTCAGCAAATTTTTTTGATTTTGTACGAACATTTTTTGGTTTTGCAGCACCTGGCAGTGTGCGTGCAAAAAGCTTTTCCACATCGTCAACAATCTGATTACTGTCAAACGCTTTGGTCTTCACTAACTGTTGAGCCTGATCGCCTAATGTGAGCATAGCGCTGTTGAGAGCATTGCGAATCCATCGATCAGTAGGTTGTGATGCGACAGTCAGTGCTATTTCCGCACCACGCCTTCCACCAAGCCAGGAAGCGGCTGAAAGTGCCTCGAGCCTGACTCGTGGATGAGGGTCTGTTGCTGCTTCGATGAGATAGTGTTCAGGATGCTTCATAAGATGGAGGCAGTGCCGTATCACTCGAACGGTGGCAGCTCGAATACGATGATCTGATGCCTCCATGCATCGCTTGAGAAGCATGGGCGAAGGCTGTTGTTGGCCCCACGTTGCCCAGAGAGATTCAAGCTGAAGGTGTGCGTCAGACAAATGTGCATTTGCAAAGGCTTCTGCTTTGGAAACGACAGTTGAAGCATCACGTCCACGGAGTTCACGTTGGGAGCGCTTTCGTGCATTCATTTCTGGAAGCTTGAGATTTTCAAATAGGGTCTCCAGAGAAGCACCAGCAACTTTTGGTGGTGTGACAAGAGGTCGCGAAGGGTAGGTAATGCGATAGATGCGACCGTACGCAGAATTTCGAAGAGGATCGCGAGCACTATGTTGCATGTGCCCAATCAATGTGTTGTGCCAGTCAAGAAAGTAAAGACTTCCATCAGGAGCAATCTCTAAATCGCATGGACGAAAATTACCATCTGAAGACTGAATGAGATTCTGACGAAACTGACCCTTAAGTTCACTGCCATCCTCAACCACAGAGAAATCTTTGATACCTAAAAATCCAATTGTGTTGGCGTAGAGATAATCTCCTTGGACTTCATCCGGAAAGTGTCGTGATGAAATAAATTCTGATCCAGATGTAGGACGAATATGGTGTTCGTAGTTGAATTTTGAGACTTTTTCTATTTCCGCAGCGTGTGGCATTTTGATGGAATACCCAAGCATCCAGAAATGGGATCCTGGAGAGGCATCATTTACAAATGTCTGACCAAAAGCATCATGTGCAACACCCCATGGATTGCTGACATCTGTTTGCATGACCCGCTCAACTTTCCAAGAGTGAGGGTCGAAACGCCAGACCCCACCATCAGTCATTCGCTCTGGCCCCCAAGGAGTCTCTACCTGGGAGTGAAGAAAACGACCTTCACACATATAAATACCCCCACCATGATCAGTATCAAAAGCAGAGATTGCATGATGCGTGTCATGAGAGTCAAAACCGTCAAGGAGATACTCCGTCGTGTCAGCTCGTGAATCTCCATCGGTATCTTTGAGCAACATCAAAAATGGCTCTTGTGAGAGGTACACACCTTCAGGTGTCAACTCAAAGCCGATTGGCATATGGAGGCCATCTGCAAAAACTATTTCTTTGTCGGCTCGACCATCTCCATTGGTATCTTCATAAATGAGGATCTTGTCATTTGGTCGGTCATCCCCAGGCTTGTAGTGGGGATAGCTTGGCAACGTTGATACCCAGAGTCGTCCCTGATTATCAAATCGCATCTGACATGGATTTCCAAGATTGGGAAACTGCTGTTCCGACGCAAATAGTGAGACAGCGTAGCCATCAGGCAGCGTAAACATCGGCATCAACTCAGCTTCTTGAGTGATATATGTTGTGCTCCCATTTTTTTCACTTTCAATGTAGTTTGTCTCAACAGGTGACAAAGAACGGCTCTGTGAGTCATCAACGGATAAGGAGGTCGTCTGTCCATTGGCAATGCGCCAAATGTTTTGGTCCCGCAAGACCGTCATCTGACGAATCTTTTCTATTTCTTCGGGATAGTTGAAATTCCCATATGGTGCCCATCGACGACCGTATGCATGCACACCATTGAGCATGCGATAATCATTACGCCAAAACCATGCCTTGTCGGCGATCGCTTGATGGAGAATCGGGTTGTCCTGATCGCTTCCAGAACGCTTTGCAAAAAGTTTTGCCATGAGGAGAGAAGCTAATCGTTTATACCCATTCTGCGAGAGATGGACGCCATTGATGGTCAGAGGTGTTGGACTTTCTGCAAACCAACGTTGTGATGGTGTAAATAAATCAACAAAACCTATGTTATGTGTCCTTGCAACATCTGCCATGGCCTTCGAATAGGCAGCGAGCATCTGATTTCGTGCATTCGCATCTGGGAGCGCAAAGTCATCACGATGCTCCATGGCGATGGGAGAAGCAAGAACAAGACGTGGTGCACGGGAGCCATTTTTTTGATAGCTTCGTGACAACGTGTGATGAACAAATGCATCCAGTTCGTCTTTAAAATTCTGAATGCCATCCGAGCCTGCAAACGATTCATTGAACCCAAAAAATGCAACAATAGTTGAGGCCTCTACAATGCGAAGCCATTCATCAGGTTGTGGGTAATGGCCTTCACCAAAATGTCCATTGATCTCCGGATGGTATTTTTCAGCATTCGGAAAAGCCCATGGATTATCATTTCCCGACTCGGGACGGAAGCCAGCAGTGTGTCCGGGAAAACCCAGATTTCGAAACGTAATCGACTGAGTGGGAAATGCCCTGTAAAGGAGTGTTTCAAAATAGTTGTAGTGCTCCATTCGTTCTGCCAGTCCATTTCCAACAAATACAAGTGTTTCACCAGGATCAGGCGAAAGCGGTAGCGTTGTTGGTTGGGGTTTTCCTTCAACGTCAACAGGTTGATGGAATGCCGGCCTTTTCTGGTCCTGTTGTTGTTGTTGCGTTGGTGTAATAGTGGAGAGGACCTCAATCCCATCTCCTTCTATATTTCGTGTTTCAGCTGCTTCAACGAGTGTGCAATTTAGAAAAACAATGAGTATGGTTGGCAAGAACAGTTGCTGAATAAAGACGCGGAGCACAAAACACCTCAGATAAAAAGGTGACAAAATAAATAGAAAGAGCCTGACATCTAGTTAGAACCTATCAAACTGTATTCGAGAAGATGATGAAAGAAAAATACGCAAAAAACTTGTTTTTCACACATGTTTTTACAGAAAGTCATCACAGTCAAGAAGTGTGTGGACACTCAGTGAGTTCATTACCAAAAACCATTGAGAGACCATACGTACGGAAGGTCTATTAGTCAGCAGATTTTTTACAACTGGTCGAACATAAGTCTTACAGCCGGCTAGTGGCTAGGCATTGCGACAGTCTGAAACCACTGCTGCAACTGCATCATGAGCGGACGCTTATCAAGAAACATCGCAGTTGCGTGATAGCCTAAACCAGATGTTGCCCATGTCCATTGGACTGAGGGATCAGTGGCGTCAACGACAAATGCATATTTCTCGGCACTGTTATCAATCTGAAAAATTGCCTTCCCATGAAATCGTGGGGCTCGCTGGATAGCATCATGCATGTTGGATTCACGCCAATTCGATCCGTCGTAGTGTTGGCAGGCAACGAAGCCTTTCCAGAGACGGGCAATCTTGTCATCCCTTAAGCCAATATATCCACATGCGATCGCACCGCGAGAAAAACCACAGAGGAAGATATTTCGTTTATCACCACCCCAGCAAGTACATATGTCGTTGAGGATGTCTATTGTAAAGTCAGCTGTGTCCTTACCTTCATGTGAACCAAAACCAGATTCCGCAATCTTGCCATGGCTTACGAATGGAAGACTGACCCAGATTGCTTGAACACCTTTGGTGATACCATAGCCCATCACGCATTGTTCAGGCCGGCCTGTCGACCAGCATTTTTTGCTGTTGAAAAACAAGTTACCGGGATACTCTGCAATTACAGGATATTTTTTTCCGGACTCCCAGTTTGATGGAAGATACAAAGTGCAATAAATCTCTTGATCAGTTATAGAGTCTCGCGAATACCGAACTCGTCGACCAGCTTGCGGATCTCCTTCTGTCATTTCAGGTACATCGAGATGACCTTTTGGACGTACCCACGCACCAATGGGTCCTGTCGCAACAAGCTTTGAAATGTGAATCGAAGCAGAGTCACATTGTTGAATCATAATGCGGATCTCTTTGACTTGACCTGGATCAATCTTTGGTGTTCCATCTGGATAGAGTTCCCTGAGATCACAAGAAACTGTTTCCTGTTGACAGCGTTCAAGAGCCGTTGTTGCCCCAACAGCAGACCAGCCATGTGACGAGACCACCCATACTGTTACGTGTACAGTATCAGTTCCAGTGTTGTGAATAGTGGCCTCAATGTTTTGAAAACAGTTTAAATTCCAACCATCTGGTGGCGGCGGTAGAGAGGTCCAAGCGACAGCCTGTCTTTTGTTTACGCTGGTTTCTCCTACTGCGAGACTCCGTTCCGTGATACTCAAGTGAAGTACACGTTGATGTCCAGAATGTTCAAAACGTGCGACAACTCCACGCTGTTCAGTCAAGCTCTCTGCTGATGAGAGATGATCCCAGAGTTCAGCAGGATGTACTGAATCACTTTGACAGAGCTGA
>JBDOMS010000062.1:0-8846 GCA_039831735.1 Pirellulales bacterium | reverse complement strand
CGTGCTGCTGCTGTTCGTACGGCATCGGAACCATCGTTTTGCATTAAAGCGTGAAGTTGAGGAATGGCCTCAAGACCTTCTTTTTTGATGTTACCAATACCAATCGCTCCCCAAAATCGGACGGCAGCATGATCATCCGATAATGTCTTCATCATTGACGGTAGCGCATCACGGCCGGCGAGTGATAATGATGCAGCATCTCTCAGGCGCTCATTGAGGTTGCCAGCGTTCCCTCCATTCAGGATTTCCCATGCACTACCGAACGCTTTTTCTCCTTCAGCAATTTCAGACTCTGGTATGAGACCAATGTCACGAGTCCGTGTTACCCATGCAAGATGTGCTTCCCGCATGTTCTTGAGTTCTTCTGCATAGTCAGGATGATTACACAAATTGTTAAGCTCGTGTGGATCAGTTTCAGTGTCGTAAAGCTCTTCTTTTGCTTTTGTTGGGGACATAAACAGCATTGCCGCTGGAGGAAGAGTACCTTCTGCAGCAACACGACGAATTTCTTGCATGGTGGCACCTTTTTCAGGCGTGTTCATGTACTGGTAAAACGTCTTAAACGGTTCGTAGTTACGAATGTACTTAAATCGTTTGGTTCGCACGGCACGAATAATGTCGTACCGTTCATCCATCCGATCGCGTGCGCCAAAAACAAACTGACGTGGTGCTGGTAGATTTGCTCCAAGAAATGGCTTGCCCTGCATGTATGACGGAGGTGTGATGCCGGCAAGGTTGAGTGTTGTTGGTCCAAGATCAATCAAGCTGATGAGTTGGTCGGTTTTTACTCCAGGGAGACCTTGTTGCCCGCGACGATATTTTTCTGGGATGCGGAGAATGAGAGGAACTCGCATACCCGAGTCATAGAGCCATCGCTTCGCACGTGGAAGCCCGACACCGTGATCGGACCAGAAGATCACAATGGTGTCATCCGCAAGGCCAGCATCATCTAATGCCTGGAGGTGTTCACCAAACCATCGGTCCATCGCTGTGATAACATCGTAATATCGTCCCCAATCTTCACGAGTGAGAGGCGTGTCAGGATAATATGGCGGTAACGATGATGCCACGGTATCTCGGTCATGTAACTGGAGGCCTTTTGTCACAGTTTTCCATTTATTCTCATTCGCAATACCGGACTCATGACATCCCGTAAAATTAAAAACAGAAAAAAATGGTTGATTGTCTTTACGATGTTTCCAGTGTGCTTTACCACTCGATGCATCCCACGTGTCCTTTGGAGCCGTGAATTGGTAATCCGTTTTTGAATTATTTGTGCAGTAGTACCCAGCTTCTCGCAGAAACATTGGAAATGGCTTTATATGGTCAGGAAGAGATGCTTTGCATCGCATGTGATGCGTGCCCAGTGTCGTCTGATACATGCCCGTAATAACGGCTGAGCGACAGGGAGCGCAGACGCCAGCGGTTACAAACGCGTGGGTATATAGGGTGCCCTGTGTTGCAAAGTCATCAAGGTGTGGCGTGGTGGCGTTAGGGTAACCATAACATCCAAGATGTGGGCTAATGTCCTCACAACTCAGCCAGAGAATGTTTGGTCGATCTGCGGCTTGTGTTTGTACGGTCAGGTAGGGAATCAGAATAACTGCCAAGAATAGTTGGCAAAAGGATGTGAGAGATAAAGTAAGTGTTCTCATGGAGAGTTTATGTTGGTTGAGGATTTTAGATACAAACCGCGGCACATGTTCAATTGGGGTTCTTGAGAATAAATTGATGCTGAGTCAAAACTCGTGAAGATACAGATTGGGTTTGTTTGTTTGCAAAGGCAGTTTTCCGTATTATGCCATAGTTCAAGAATCATGTTTCTGAATTTCTCCGAACTAGAATTCCAAAAAAAGTACCAGAGACGCTTTCAGTGTGATTGCAGTTGACGATGTCTCATGGAGTGACGGTGCGGTCAACAACTCAATTCCTGAATACGTCGTTGTACACGAGCAGCAACAACAGTAGTCCAGCTGTTATAGAATGCACTGTACGCAGGGTTTGGCTGTAATCAGAAACAGTTCCTAGCAATTCACTTTCTGGTACAAGTGAGAATTCTTAGAACTGCCAGATGACGTCACAGCCACCGTAGAACTGTCCGTTCTGGTCAAGATTACGGCCGTACGGCATGGTTCTTGGAGGACCGTTTCCGCCACCTACGTCAGCTGAAAACCAGTCGTAACGCAGTTCTGGTCGGATAACCATGTTGTTCCCAATCAGGTAATTGAGACCCCAGGTCATTTCCCAGAAGTTACCGGCAAACCCTGCTTGTTGCAGACCAGCAGCTGCTGGCGAACCATCACGAAGGCCAGACACAACACGGGTACCGTTGTTATCCCGGAACCACTCAAATCGCAGACCACCAATCAGGTAGTCTGTGAAGTTATAAAACAGATACTGGTTCGCACCGTACCAGTAGGCTGAACCGTTTTGTTGGCCTTGTGTCTGGTATACAGGATTTGCATGTGCCTGATAACCAAAGTCACTCTGGTACACATACGTCAGTTTGTCAGTGAACTCATTGGTGTACACAATGCTGGTCACCGTTCGGTTGCCAACAAAGTTCGCACCGAAAGGGTCCTGAAAACCACTCAGCTGATTACCACTCGATGTTGCAAGTGTCAAAGCCTGTGATCCATCAGAACTTGAGAACGTAACAGCTCCCAAGAATGATGCATTACTGTTTTGTCCAGTACCTGGATTTGCAATCGGAGCTGCAGCCTCAAGACCGTCGTCCCAGTTATCCCAACCGTTGGTGATACCACCAATGATCGTCAACTGATTATTTGGTACCCATGTGCCAAGAACACCAGTGTGGGTGAACGGCTCACCGTACTGCATGGTGTAAGCATGGGTGTAAAAGAAGTTACCAATCGCAGGAACCACTTCACACCCAATCAGGGTGTAGAAATGACCAAACTTGACATTCAACTCTTGGCTTCCAAGTTCGCCGTAGAGCTGTGGCATGGCAAGACCGTAGTACCGGTTGGTATTCCAACGAGGACCAGTCAGACCAAGTGGGTCAGGAGTTGAACGATACGCATCAAGACCAGCTGCAACTGTGTACAGGAAGTCCGTACCGTAGAGCAGGTCAATTCGTCCACCCCAACTGAGTTGGTCTTCTTTTAAGATCCGCTCATTCACAAGATAGAGTTGATTCATCTGCCCCTGCCAGCTTCGATCATTAAAGGTGATCGGACCATTCCAATCAGCTCCCCAGCCATTCGCGCCGATACCAACGTCGACCCAACCGTAGGTCTCAATGCCTCTGTTGAGAAGAAACTGTGTTTCGAGGTAACGAGTTGCTCCCTCCTCAACCGCGGCTTCCTGTGGAGCAGCCGCACGAAATTGATAAACATCCTCATCCGGTACCCCTTCACGAGGCATGAGTGTGACGGGGGCCTGACTATCGGCCTGTGCGAATGCATCGTAGATTTCACGCTCGGCTACAGGGCCTGCAGGCTCTCCTGCGAACAGCGTTGAGCTCAGCAGGCCGGCAAGAACGCATTTCGATATTGTTTTTCCAATGAGCATAAGTTGTTTATTTTCCGAAGTGAGTGCAATGAGCCATCAATGGGGATTATTGCCAAACCCTTCTACTGATTACGCCGAAGAGTCACATCTCCTTGCCTATTCGGTATATCTGTCAGGATGAATGGGAAAAAACATGGCAATCGGTAACGTCATGACAATGTTCCCCAAATTAATAAGGATCGGTTTTCAAAATGCAGATATCACATTGGTCATGGAGAGAGGATCTATCAAAAACCTGATGATCTGCAAAAGAAAGTGTGTCCCATGAGTTCCGTTGGGGCTGGCTTTGATGAGAACGGTTGGTGCCAGTAAAAAAAGTTTTGAACAAGTTGTCGTGGTTCACTCCAACGAAGAAGTCGAGAGCGTTTCCATTAAGACCTTGGGGCTCATGTCAATCTGAATGGTGACTGGAATGAACGTTCTCTTTCGAATAAAACAACTGCAAGTCGGGGCGATGCGATTCGAACGCACGACCTCTACGTCCCGAACGTAGCGCTCTAGCCAGGCTGAGCTACGCCCCGATGCATGCAGTCTACATGATGCAATGCTTGTAAATTAAAAATCAGGTTTCAGATAATTAAGGCTTGAGTGCGAGCAGTCGCAAGTGAACACGCGTCACGCAGGTGCACCGTGTTGACATGCGAATTCGACAATCACCTAGCCGTACGAATCCGGCCATTGAATAAATACAGTTGGTCAAAGGTGAGCCAGACGAGATCGTCACCAGATGTACCTCCCAGTCCTGTCCAATGCCGTAGGCTAAAGGGCTTACGAAGTGCCACTTCCTGCCGCTCAGAGTCAAAGTAAAATGCCTCAACAATCAATGACTGGTTCTGCACGTGAAGTGGAGGAGTTTCAACGCTAAGACTTCCAGTCCATTCTCCCAAGTCAACAACGATTGCCTCTCCGACAAAACTCGACGCTAAGTGAAACGCGCTACGAACTGACTCGATTGCTGTGTGTCTTCCATGAAAACCGAATGCATGAAACATGTCGTGCATATTTGTTCTCAGTACGTTATGGTAGCCTCCCTCATGATGGGCCAAAGCTTTCTGCACAACAGCCATCCAGAGACTGCCTTCGAGACCAGTGCCGGCGAACGCAAGTTGGCCGGGCAAGCGTGTTCCTCGATGCCAGACTGGCAACTCACTATCGACGCGATAAAAGCGATCATGAATGTGTACACCAAAGGTGCCATCGTTGAAATCAACAACATTGTGACGGATCGTGGTTGGACTTCCGGTTGCAAGGGCCCCAAGTTCCACAAAAAATTCGGAATTTCCTAGCATATGCGCTAAGTTAGAACGTGAGTGAGCTATTTGAATATCTGCACTCGATGGTCCTTCTTCTGCAAAAAGTGGATTTGTCCTGAATGACTGATACCTGAGATCACGTCTCGAAGAGGATCGTGGAGCATTCCATGTTGGATCAGAAATGTCATCCTGATTAAGTGTGAGGTCAGCCCTATTATGGAACTTTGTAATCTCATGGACAGTGTCATGAGACTCGACTCCCCAGATGACATCCCGCCATTCACGGCCGCCTCTCGCACGCCACCCTCTGGTTACTTCTCTATAGTCAGTCCAGTAGGCATCACGTCCCGGGCCACCATCAACTCGTGCATCACCATAGTTATCTATTGCAATGAGTATGTCATCACCATGTTGGCCAAACATGCGATCCCAGCCTGATTGGCCATTCAGGTGATCGTCGTCGTTGCCACCATCGATCCAGTCATTGTCAGCACCTCCAAGGAGGACATCATCACCATCTTCTCCCAAAAGAATATCGTTCCCTGCATCTCCCATGAGGTGATCGCTACCAAAACCACCAAATATGATATCCCTGGCACTTCCGCCCTTTAGGTAATCATCATCATCACCACCGCGCATGATATCCCGATCAGGCCCCCCGTACATTCTGTCTTTACCTGCATCACCTCGCATGTCGTCATTGCCTGACCAGCCATACATATCATCATCACCGAGACCCCCATGCATTACGTCATCTCCCCCTAAACCAACAAGGATGTCATTTCCAGGGCCACCAAAAAGAACATCCCTAAGGGTGCTACCCGTTAGCCGATCATCGCCGGCGTTACCCCATGCAAGAACCTGAAGGTGAGGAGATCTTGTTGAAAAGGAATCATTTCCACTCCCTCCATGGAAATGAATTTCTGTAGCGCGTGGTGCATGATACCAGCCAGAAGATCGGCCAATCCCTGGTTCGTTAACCGCATAATAATTTCCCCAAGAATTCACAACGACATGTGAGTTTGTGTCATCACAACGAATGACAAGAGCATTTCCTGAGACTTCAATAGAATCAACAGCCATCATTTTTCGTGGTTCGAGCTGTTCAGGAATATTGATGGTGGACTTTCGTGGCTTACATTCCTTCTTGTGTCTAAGAAAGCTGAATGGCCAGATCATAAAAGCACTCCTCTTGTGGTTGTTGTGATTCGTAATCGATGCTTCTTCGATCACCGTACCGTGATCGAACACGCACGTGAGGAATCCTGCTAGGCGAAATACATGCCAAACATCCAGCGAACAAAAAAACTTTTTTTCCGTAGAAACAGGCTGGAAATAATGGTGTTCTCACGCTTCACTTTGGTGCAAAATGCGCGAGTGTGGTGCATTTTTTGCCGTTTGTTGCCTGGCAATTCACTCACATGGTAGAGCCTGAGAAGCAGAAACAGACATCACTCTCATCGGAAGGTTATGACAAGTTATCGTTGTTGATCACGGGCTTTCAACACCTTGTGGGAAGTCCGAAGATGCTGCAATGATCCTCACGGGACACTTCGCGGAAACCATCTCACAGGGTATCACTGTGCCACTGACACACAAATAAGTTCTTTATCATTTCGTGCAAACACACAACGATTTGCAAAGGCCGGATGGCTCCATACCACATCACGCCCAAAGCATTCATTTGTGGGAGCAAGAATATTCATTCGTCCCAGTTCCTGGTATGAGTCTCGAGTGAGTTTTGCAACGATCAAATCACCGGTCTCGCTGAATATCCATGTTCGATCTGCCGTGCTGGATGTGTTTGGCTTTGGCTTGTGCTGCACAAGGAAAGCCGTGCCATGTCTGCTGCGTCGAGTACCTCTGGTAGTAGGCTCAAGTGTTTCCCAAAGCCGTTTGCCAGTACTAAGGTCGACTGCTGTCAGCATGCCTGTTTCACAATCACAGCCGTAGATCGTTTTGTTTTCTAAGTATGGAGTGCTATTCGAGCAGTAGACACTCGTTTTCGGCTTTCCTCGCCGGATGACGGTCGCACCATCTTCATTCGATGAAAGACGAAAGAGTGCACTGACTTGACCAATACCACTGGCAAATAAGACCGTGTCGTTATTCAAGGATGTAACTTGTGGCGCCATGATGGACATTCCATACGCAGGCTTGAGGGGCTGTGACCAAAGAGTCTCACCAGAATTCGGATGAACTGCATTCAACTTGTCTGCATCCCATATGATGAGTTGTTTTGTTCCGAAGGGCTTGATCATGGTGGGTGGACAATATCCACTTTCACTTGCGGAGATGGCACGCCAGACTTCTTTTCCACTCTCCTTATCAAAGGCTACAGCAACACTTGAGTCACCACCAACAAGACAGAACAGTTGTTTGCCGTCAATGAGAGGATGACCACAGAAGCCCCAGATAGGGGTTGGGGCGTTAAACTCTTTCTTGAAATCTTTTTCCCAGATGACGGTTCCGGTCAAAGCATCAAGACATGTGAGGTTTCCTTCCGCTCCTAATGCGTACACTTTTCCGTCAGAAACTGTTGGCGTGCAACGTGGTCCGGATGCATAGGAGATTGCGTAGGGACAATCGTAGTCATACTTCCAAATGAGATTTCCTGTTGTGGCATCAAAGCAAAGAATCCTCTCGCGTCCCTGAAGTTTCGTGCGGTCACTTGGTCTATTCGTGATAGCGCCATCTTTTTTCAAATAATCCATTAGATAGACTCGCCCGTTGGCAACTGCAGGTCCTGAGTAACCAGCATTCACAGAAACGCGCCATAAGATTGGCAGGCCATCTTCAGGAATCGCGGACACGACTCCTGACTCATGCCACACACCATCTCGGTTGAGTCCCATCCACTGAGGCCAGTCATCCGCGTAGACAGCGGTTGTGATCAGAATCGTGCTAAGCATCCAGAGATGTTTCATGATAGATGGCTTTCAAAATGAGAATGAGTGAATAAAAACGAAGTCTAGTGTGTTGTCTTCAGCGAGGGTACATCATGTGACACATCGAGCCCATCTGGACGCCAATCGATAATCTCCATCTCGGCAGTTCGACGTCCACGAAACTCATTTATTTTTGGCTTGAACGCAATATGGAAAGGCTCACCAGGAGCTGGAAGTTGGTCCATCCATTCAGCAGCGCCAAACGCAATCCCTCGCACACGTACTCCATGTTGAATGAGGTTCATTGCAAGATGTCGTCCCCCTCCTCCAATCGTACGAGGAGGTTCAGCTAAAGCCACAGCAGAAGCGCATAATACTGGTCGCCTATTTGATTGACCAAAAGGAGCAAGTTTCTCCACTTGCTCAACGGCTTCGATTGTTAGTCCGGAAAGACTCGTTTCGCCATCGATTGTAATTTGAGCAACTCGAAGTGCATGAGGCATACGTGACGAAACTTCCGCACAGAATTGTTCCCGAAATGCTTCAATGTTTTTATCCTCAATTCGAAGACCAGCTGCTGCAGCATGGCCACCACACGTAACCAAGAGTTCTTTGCAGGCCATTAATGCGGCGTGTACATCAAAGCCAGGGACGCTTCGCACACTTCCGATCGCGGGGCGGCCCTGATGTTCATCCTGTGCAATCATGACAACGGGGCGGTGGAAGCGTTCTGCAAGTCGTCCTGCAACGATACCGATGACACCCGCGTGCCAGTTTCGATGGGATAAAACAAGTGCTGAGTCATGGACGGGATCAAAGTGTTCCTTGACCTGCTTCGATGCAGAAAGTTGAATACTTCGTTCCTCATGCTCTCTTTGTGTGTTGAGTTCATGAATATAGTTGGCAAGGGAGACAGCGCGGGTGGGATCAGGTGTGGTGAGCATTTCAATACCACAAGAGGCCTGTCCAAGCCGGCCAGCGGCATTGAGGCGTGGAGCGAGACGAAATGCCACATCTTCACTTTCAAGATTTGATTTATCGTGAAGTTTTGCGAGTTCAAGGAGTCGCGAAATGCCTGGCCCCCCTCGTTTTCGAAGACATTCCAAACCGTGCTTTACAAAAACTCTGTTTTCGTCGAGAAGCGGTACAACATCGGCCACAGTCCCGAGTG
>JBDOMS010000619.1:0-2080 GCA_039831735.1 Pirellulales bacterium | reverse complement strand
GAGAAACAAAATAATTTTCATCTCCTCAAGTTAAAGTCAAGTGTAATGGAAAAACCTTCTCGCCTCACCACCAAAATCGACTCTTTTTACCAGTATACGTCGGTCTCTGTTCTTGAGGTGGAAACTTACCCATTTGTGTCGGTTTTGCCGACGTAAATGGTTGGAAAAAGGGATTTTCTATCAGAAAATAGATGAGAAAGTCGGTGTTTTAATTCATAATCGGGTTCATCCTCGGATGCACTTCGACTACAGTTCCAAGTGCCAAAAACCCTTTTGATTTGACGGTGTGAATATGAACCCCGTACTCTTTCTTATAACGAGATGGCATCTTGTGTTGGTAACTTTTGTTTCACGTGGTATCGCGATGTTTCGACAGCCATTATTTATTGGATTGCCACCACTTAAAGTGCGCCAACCTGGCGGAGTATCTTTCCTCGTACCGATCGTACTGCTCGGCACTGCCTTATTGGCGGTTCCAGCCTCAGCTCAGGAATGGGCCGAGAAGATGTTCTCAGTAACAAGTCATAATTTCGGGACAGTGGCAAAAGGGTCAAAAACAGAATTTCGATTTATTTATCGAAATTTATATGAGGAAGATGTTCACGTTAGTAGTGTCCGTACAAGTTGCGGTTGCACCCAACCAGCGATCACAAAAAAATTGATTGAAACCCATGAAACCGGGGAAATAGTCGCGGCATTCAACACAAGGACTTTTCTTGGTCAACATGGTGCAACTCTCACTGTTACGTTCGATCAACCGTTCTATGCAGAAGTACAGTTGCGAGTGGCAGGGAATATTCGGGGAGATGTCACATTTGAACCTGCATCAGTCAATCTCGGAAATGTTGACCTTGGACGAGGCGCAGAGCAAGTCGTCCGCGTGACACACATGGGTTCGACTCCGTGGGAGATAACTGATGTCAGGAGTGCGAATGTCAATTTTGAAGTACTGCTTTCCCAGCCTCAACATACAGGTTCCCAATCTGCATATGACTTAACTCTTCGACTCAAGCCAGATGCCCCTGCTGGCTACATCAACCACCAGTTGATTCTCGTCACAGACGATCCGAGAGCTTCACAGATCCCGATGGATGTCGAAGGACGCGTTGTAGCTGAGGTGACTGTAAGCCCCCAACTCCTTGCACTCGGGAATGTCTTGCCCGGAGGAAGTGTCACAAAGAATATTGTCGTGCGGGCTAACAGACCGTTCTGCGTTACCGGGATTGTCTGCAATGATGGTTGTCTGAGTTGTCCGGCGAAAGAAACTCCTGCAAAGGTTCATATTTTACCAGTGACATTTCAGGCTGGGGATGTTGGTGGGCAAGTTGAACGGGAGCTGACAATAACAACCGACTTAGGTGATGGTGCCGTACCTGTTGTTACAGTGCAGGCCATGGTTGATGCGGTGCCAGCGGATGGAGCTTCAGCACGTCGCAGTCCCTCTCAGTATCAGTCAGTGAGCCTTCGGTAGCACTTACTGATTTCTAGCGATCTTCCATGGACACGTATGGTCGCGGCGCCTGGCCAACATATTTTGCCAAGGGTCGGATCAGGCGATTGTTGCCCATTTGCTCAATAATGTGTGATGTCCATCCACTCACGCGTGCAACAACAAAGAGCGGTGTGAAAAGATTTATAGGCAGCCCGAGGGCGTGATAGATGCGGGCAGCCGGCCAATCGAGGTTCGGCCTGAGTTCTTTTTTCTCGAGCATCAGTTGTTCCAGCTTGTATGCGAGCTTTTCAAGCTTCTGGTGCTTTTCGTACGTTGAATCGCTGTAGATAAGGCGATGGCATGCGTCGCCCAAAAGAGCCGCCCGGATATCACCCGTTTTGTAGACACGGTGTCCGAATCCCATGACGACCTCATGGTCGTTCAGTTTTCGGGCAAGCCATGGCTCGATGTTTTCAGGCACACCAATGTCCATAATTTGATGGAGAACTTTTTCATTTGCCCCGCCATGAAGGGGGCCCTTGAGTGTTCCGATGGCTGCAGTTACCCCGGAGTGCATATCAGACCCGGTAGAGGTAACGGTACGAGCCACAAACGTCGATGCATTGAATTCATGCTCGGCGTATAAAA
>JBDOMS010000433.1:849-8865 GCA_039831735.1 Pirellulales bacterium | reverse complement strand
CAGAATATGCCTATGCAATCTCCTTCGGAGAGACCGGCCTGAATCGTTTTGAGGGCTCGACCAATGGATTTTGGACGCGGCTCAAACAGAATAAATCGCCACTGATCTGCTAATTTTTTGAGGAAGTGTCCCCGAATATTTGGTCCATACACAACCATTCGCACTGGACGCAATGAGGCAAGAGGAAGAAGAAACCCATCAAGAAATGAAACGTGATTGGCCACCATGACGAGGGAATTGTGGGACGGAATACGACGTTCGTTATGCACACGAAAACGCCACACGGAGTGCACAATGGCTGCAACTAAAATTCTCAAAGACGAACGGGGAGCGAGTAAAACTGAAATCAGCACGGCAATCGCCGAAAGAACACTAAACACCCCAAAGACACCTCGCGCTGAAAACAATGGGCGGACAGCTTCTCCTGAGCCAATGGGTACCCGCAGACCGTAATAGCCGATGGATGCAACGAACATTCCTGAAAAAACAAGCAGATTTGTTGATGCCAATACTGCACCTCGCCGCTCAGGAGGACTTTGTTCTTGAAGGTACGCCTCTAATGGCACATCGAATAATCCAGCTCCAACGCCAAGGAGAGCAAGAAAAAGAACAGGCAGAAGTAGCTGCAGGGCAGGGGAGGAGGCTCCGTCAAATACCTCTTTGGACGAAAGCCATAAGGCAAGGCATGCGACAGTCATAACAAGAGACCCTATGGGTACGAGCCCTAAATCAACCTTTGAATCTGCCTCAATACCCCGTTTCGAGAGAAACCCTGCAAGAAGACTGCCGACACCAATTCCAATCACAAGTGCCAGAAGTAATGGAATAACCTGTGTCTGAGACGTCGCGCCAGACTCAAAGGCGTATTGATCAACATTGAGTTGAACGACTGCTCCGATGGCCCAGAAGTACACAATGCCTCCTGCCGAAGCAGCCAGACGTGGGGTCCTGAAAAGATTCCGGAGGTCAGACAGTGTTGCACGCAAGGCATTCTTTGGAAAAGGGATATCAGGAGCAGCTGCTTTAACAGGTGGGAGTTTCCTTGCAACAAGCCAGCCCACGCATGCGACCCCTACAAGTGCTATGACGGCCGGCAGAGCATGATTCCAGCCAGCAAAGCCAAGAGACGCTTTTGGATTGATGAGCGTGATGTCAGCTAACCAATTGCCACCTGACATGCCAATCAGCGTGGCTGCCAGCGTCACGAGTGCAAAAATACCATTGGCTGAAGACAGTTTTGATGCGGGGACGGTTTCCGGAATTGTCCCAATCAAACTTGGATTGAGAAGTGTTGTCTGAACAGCAAACAAGCCGATGACCCCAAAAAGCATCCACAGTCCAATCGGCATACCCCCGACAATACCACCAGACGCAGCACCCCAGGCGATAACCAACCCTGTGGTCAAACCAATAAATACTTCAGCAAGTTTGCCAACAACGGCTACGGAGCGTTTTTGAAAGCGATCTGCCAACCAACCAGCAAGCCAGGCAAAGAGAACAAACGGCAAGACGTAGAAAACGGTTCCCATGGCCAAGACTGCCGCAGGTGATGTACCAGCTACGGCAGCAGCCCGTTTACCAAGACCAATAATCAACCATCTTGAGAGATTGTCATTGATGACCGTCAACCCGCGAACGACCAACAGTGTGCGGAAACCATCAGATCGTTGCACAGGTGTCCTTCCAGTGACTTTTCACATTCAAACGTGTCATTGTTCGAGAAAGCCGAGACTTTTTACGGGCTTCCTACCGCCAAAAATCAAGCTATTCCACAGACAGTATGGGAAACTTTGCGGGCCATTTGCACAACCACCTCACTGCTGCGTATTCTCTTACATATGATAACAGAGCATTTGTTTTCACTTTAGACCCCAAAATTTCTTCAAAAACAATCAGAAATACGTAGATGGCAATGACCACAGGAGTTCACATCATGCCCCTCTCACCACTCATTCGCATATCAGGTTGTGCGATCGCAACATTTGTCCTCTCGCTCATTTCAAGCTCTGCATCTGCTCAAGTTGTCATGTACCAGACGTATCGCCCTGTCCCTGTGGCGGTTGCTCCTTCCTATGTTGCAAACTACTCCCCCGTGGGAAGCTATGCTGCTGTAACTGCCTACTCTCCACCAGTTGTTTCGACTGTTCCCAGCAGTTCTGTTGCTGTGACGAGTTACTATGCTCCTTCTGTTTCAGCAGTTCCAGTGACATCGTACTACGCACCAACCGTCGCATCGCCAGTGACGACAACCGCTTATTACGCACCTGCCCCTGTCGTGACACCGGTTGCCGCGTATTACGCTCCCACGGCTATGGCAGTACCGGTCTATCGCCGAGGTCTGTTCGGCAGATACCGACCTGCTCGTGCTGCCTACTACTATCCATACTAATTTTTATCGGCTTTTTGTCGCACTTTTTGCCATAACTTGTGGTAACATCGCATGCCGAGATGGCAGGCAAAACGACTTTTCTTGACCACGTATCCTGCATTCCTATAGTGATTTGATTGGAAATGTAAGGATGACGCGAACGGTCAACATCATTGGAGCCGGCCCTGGCGGCCTTGCCACTGCGATGCTTTTGTCGCAAGCGGGCCTACATGTGCGCGTCTTGGAAAGACTTTCGGTCCCCGGCGGAAGAACGAGTACGCTCAAAACAGATCAAGGTTTCTCATTTGATCTGGGCCCAACGTTTTTTCTGTACCCAAGAGTGCTCGAAGATATTTTTGCTGCATGCGGGTATAGCCTGAAAAATGAAATCGAAATGGTTCGTTTGGATCCTCAATATCGCCTTGTGTTTGGTGCAGGAGGAGACCTCAATTGCACGCCCAATATTGAGCAAATGGAAGCCGCAGTCTCGGCATTATCTCCTGCAGATCGAGGTTCTTTTACCCGCTTCATGACAGAGAACAGAAAGAAGTTTGAAAAGTTTGCACCGTTCTTAGAGCAGCCCTTTGAAGGGTGGCGGGATCTTGCATCGCCCGACCTCCTGAAGATGATGCCGATTTTGAAGCCATGGAAAAGTCTTGATGCTGAACTCGGAACGTTCTTTTCGGATGAGCGAGTTCGCCTTGCCTTTACATTCCAGTCCAAATACTTGGGCATGTCACCTTTTCGATGTCCCAGCCTGTTTTCTATTCTTTCGTTTCTGGAATATGAACATGGTGTCTATCACCCCATTGGAGGGTGCGGTGCTATCTCTGCAGTGATGGCTCGTCTTGCGACTGAGATGGGTGTGGAGATTCATTATGAAGAGCCTGTTGAATCTCTCAATTTCCATGGGCAGCGGATCACCTCCGTACAAACTGCAAAACGTGAGTACAAGGCTGATGCCACTGTGGTTAATGCAGACTTTGCTCGGAGCATGACTCGCCTTGTTCCCGATCACCTAAGGCGTCGTTGGAATGATCGTCGTATTGCGAGTAAGCGATTTTCTTGCTCAACGTTCATGCTCTATCTCGGAATAGAAGGTCGCTACGATGATGTTCCGCATCATACGATCTATCTTTCAGAGAATTATCGTTCAAATCTTGCCGATATTGAAAACCGGCACGTGTTGAGTCGTGATCCATCAATGTACGTGCAAAATGCCTGTGTCACCGATCCTTCTCTTGCTCCAGAAGGAATGAGTACGCTGTATGTGCTTGTACCGGTCAGTCATCGACACCCAAATATCAATTGGGAAATGGAATCCATGCAATTCCGTGATGTTGCGTTAGACCAGATGGAACGGTTCGGCATTACCAACATTCGTGAGAAGATTCGTTTTGAAAAAATGATCACTCCCGATAATTGGCAGGACGATTACGAGATTTATCGAGGGGCTACATTCAATCTATCCCACGACCTCACTCAGATGCTCCACATGCGTCCTCACAACCGCTTTGAGGACATTGATCGCATGTATTTGGTCGGAGGCGGCACGCATCCAGGAAGTGGACTTCCCGTCATTTATTCATCCGCGCGTATTACCTCTGATTTATTGCTGAAAGACCTCAACATTGAGGCGCCGAAACACTCTGTCCAGCGTGCATCGGCATCACCTCAATCTGATAGAGACTTCATCGAGCCTTCCGTCACTATCTCAACATAATCATTACTATCAAAGAATTAGTCGATTCCTTCACGTCATCAGAAAGAACAATGAAAGACGCACGCAACCAAGAACGAGTAGTGGTTATTGGCTCCGGCCTTGCTGGACTTGCAGCTACATGCACGCTTGCAGCACGTGGCTTTGCAGTAACGCTCTGTGAAAAAAATTCATGGGTTGGAGGGAAAGCCGCTGTCCTTGAGGATCAGGGGTTTCGTTTTGACATGGGACCAACAATCCTCACGATTCCCCGTGTCCTCAAACGCATCTTTGCTGAGGCTGGCAAATCACTTGAGTCCGAGATTGATCTTGTTCCTCTCGATCCTCAATGGAGAAGTTTTTTCACAGATGGCACAACGCTCGACCTTGTTAGCGATGTAAATGAAATGAAAACGATTCTTGATAGCTACTCCCCCAATTCGGGTGCGGGTGATGGCTACAGTCGCTTCATGGAACTTTCAGAAAGGCTCCACAACATATCGAATGAATTCTTTTTTTGGCGAAGTGTTGGGGGAATGAAAGACATGTTTGACCCTCGTCGCTCCATAAATTTGAAACTTCTCCGTGAAGTCATTGGGATGCGGCCCGGCCATACAGTTGCCGGAACAGTGCGGTCTTTCGTGCCCGATGCAAGAGCGGCACAGATGCTTGATCACTTCACCCAGTACGTGGGGAGTGCTCCAGACGAATCACCTGCAGTGTTATGTGGCATTGCTCATATGCAGTCAAATGATGGAGTCTGGTATCCCCGTGGTGGCATAGGTGCTGTTCCTCGTGCCTTGATTAGCCTCGCAGAAGAACTCGGTGTCGAGATCCGTACTGATACCCCTGTCAAACGCATTGTGGTTGATCAGAATCAGGTTCGTGGAATCGAGACCGCCGATGGAGAATTCATCCGAGCAGGCGTCGTCATCAGTAATTCAGATAGTGTTCGAACACATCGTGAACTCATTGATGGTCAGCCCCAGCATCGATTTCTCAAACGACGCACATACGAGCCTGCTTGTTCCGGTGTTGTGCTCTATTTGGGACTCAACAAACGATATGAGCAATTAATTCATCACAATTTCGTCTTCTCCGAAGACCCCCACGAAGAATTTGAGTGGATTTATCGAAAAGGCGAACCTGCACCTGATCCGACATGTTACGTCTGTGCTCCGGCTATCACTGAACCGGACGTCGCCCCTCCTGGAGGAGAAGCACTTTATGTGCTTGTGCATACCCCATATCTTCGTCCACACCATGATTGGTCAGAAATGTTTCCGGCATATCGAAACCGCATCATTGAAAAACTCAGACAGACAGCAGGGCTATCCGACCTGGAAGATCGCATTGTCTTCGAACATGCACTCACCCCGCAGGATATCAACGACCGTTATCATGTGTTAGATGGAGCAATTTATGGACTGGCCAGTCATGGGCGTTTCCTTGGTGCGTTCAAACCCTCCAATCGATCACCCGATATCGAGGGGCTCTATCTCGCTGGAGGATCTGCTCACCCCGGCCCTGGTATGCCAATGGTCCTCATGTCGGGATGGATCGCCGCTGACTGTGTGGACCAAGACAAGATCGTGAACCCCGTCAGTTCAACTCAAAATCCAGAACCCTGCGTCGTCTAAGTGTATCGGCCTTCTCATGCCGCCCTTGTCACATTCGCCTGATCTACCATCCTTCGCGCATACTCGCTTCGCATGGTTTATGTGGTATGTCGATCGATATTTAAAAAAGAATCTTCATGCAGTTAGGCTTCTTCAGGGAATCCCTGGAGAGCCTGACCATCCTGCCATCGACGATGAACCTGTGATCATTTATACCAATCACCCTGGCTGGTGGGATCCACTCATCTTTCTCTGTGTCGCAACACATTTGTACCCAGAGCGATTAAACTACGGCCCGATTGATGAATCTGCGCTTGGGAAATATAAGTTTTTAGAGACGATTGGTTTTCTTGGCATCAATCCCGACACCTACTCTGGGGCTGCACAGTTTCTTCGTTTTGCTCGAGCTGCAAGTCATCGCTCCGATGTTATCTTCTGGATCACCTCTCAGGGCGAGTTCGTTGACCCGAGAGAACGCCCCGTGACGATTCGTCCCGGTGTTGGACATGCAGTAGCATCCGGACGAGGAATCGTTGTGCCGCTTGCAGTTGAATATCCTTTCTGGGATGAGCGTCTTCCTGAAGCCCTCGTTGCATTCGGTCAGCCAATTCACATAGCAGACTATCCTGACCATACGGCTGAATCATGGAATCATCTTCTCTCACAAAAACTTGAAAAAACACAGGATCGCCTTGCCGCAGCCGCGATGACTCGGGATGACTCGTGTTTTCGAATCCTTGAACGTGGCCACGTCGGTGTTGGAGGAATCTACGATGTCCTGAGGCGGCTCCATGCCTGGTATAAAGGCACACACTTTGATGCATCTCATGGCACGTATCGACGAAGAGGGAGGCGATGAGTCCTTTGCTTATTGGCATTCTGGTTGTTGTAGGTTTCCTCTTCACACTCATTCCGGCGTCTCTCACTCTAATGAACATGAGAGAATTTCATCGGAGCCCAACTCAAAGCCCCACACAAGCCGTCTCCGTCCTGGTGCCTGCTCGCAATGAAGCCGATGCGATTCGTCGTCTGATCACAGATGTTTTTGCAAATCATGGAGTACAACTCGAACTCCTTATCCTTGATGATGAGAGCACAGATGGCACTGGAGATCTTGTTGCAACGATCGCAAAGGATGAACCTCGACTTCAACTTCTTCGAGGAACTCCTTTACCCGATGGATGGTGCGGAAAGCAATTCGCGTGTGCCACACTTGCTGAGCACGCCAACAATGAAATTCTTCTGTTTGTCGATGTTGATGTCTCTCTTGCTCCCGATGCCATCAAAAGAAGTCTTGCATATCTTGATGTTTCTGGCGCTGATCTCGTAAGTGGATTTCCAAAACAGATAACTCACTCATTTCTTGAATGGTTATTAATCCCTTTGATTCACTATTTACTCCTTGGATATTTGCCGATTCGTAGGAGCCGTCTCACAGGAGATATTGGCATGGCAGCGGGGTGCGGGCAATGGTTTCTGACTCATCGAACATCCTATTTTGCAGCAGGAGGCCATGAAGCAATCAAAGCCTCCCTCCACGACGGAATCATGCTTCCGCGTGCATACCGCCGCGCTGGTCTCACAACGGACATTTTCGATGCATCTGACATTGCCTCCTGTCGGATGTACAGTCGAAGCATTGATGTCTTTTTTGGACTTGCAAAGAATGCCACTGAAGGCATTGGAAACCCTCAAACAATTCTGCCGTTCACTGTTTTACTAGCAGGGGGCAGTATTCTTCCCATTGTCCTCGTGGCAACCGGGTTTCTTGAGGGATGGAATGCCTGGTCGGCATGGACTCTCGCACTTGCTGTGGTTGCTGCTGTATTGGCGTATCTTCCACGTTGTTTGAATGCCCTTCGTTTTCAAGAAAGCATGCTGAGTGTCGTGGCTCATCCTTTCGGGGTTATGGTGTTCTTGGGAATCCAATGGTTTGCGTTCATTCGTCGCTTCCTCGGATATCACACGTCGTGGAGGGGGCGAACACTCAAACCGCAGTAACTGACTGCTCCCCGCACCTCATGGCACCATTCACGGCGCCAATCGCTCAATCGACCAACCACCGTCTGGGAGATTCCGAAATTGAATGCGATCGTGAAGGCGACTCGGGCGACCCTGCCAGAATTCAATTTGTGATGGCTTCAGTCGATAGCCTCCCCAGTGATGTGGCCGCGGAATCAGTTCATTCTCAGAATACTTTTTTTGATACTGAACAAAAAGCTTCTCCAGCACTTCACGATTCGCAATGCTTTCACTCTGTGGAGAAATGATTGCACCAAGACGGGAATTTCGCGGACGACTCTGAAAATATGCCTCGCTTTCAGCGTCAC
>JBDOMS010000433.1:0-839 GCA_039831735.1 Pirellulales bacterium | reverse complement strand
TTTCGATACTACCTTCTATTCGCACCTGTTGCTCTAACTGAGGCCAATGGAACGTAATCGCGGCGCATGGATTGTCAGCCAGTTCTTTCCCTTTACGGCTTGAATAGTTGGTAAAAAAACGAAACCCCTCACGATCAAAGCCACGGAGTAATACGATACGAGCTGATGGCCGGCCATCACGCGTTGCTGTTGAAAGTGTCATCGCCTCAGGCTCTGGTACTCCAGCCGCCAGGGCACCGTCATACCATTCTGCAAACTGCTGAAGAGGATCACTCGCCATATCAGACTCAATCAAGACACTTTTCTCATATTCCTTACGCGCATCCGTTGTTCTTGATTCCATATTCATACACTTCACACCACGTACAAAGGATTATCCGTTCGCCAGTCCTCTACTCCTCATAACGTTTTGAATGGCCTGATCTGCTGTTGATGCTGTCGCAGTGAGGTGCCCCATTTTTCGGCCCTTTCTCGGCTGATGTTTTCCGTAGAGGTGGAGGCTTACACCAGACACACGAAGCGCCGACGACCACCGAGGCTCACCTCTCTGCCAACATTCACCAAGTATGTTAGCCATAGCAGCTGCAGTAAGCTGTTTTGTTGACCCCAAAGGAAGACCGCAAATCGCTCTCACTTGCTGCTCAAACTGACTTGTCTCACACGCATTAATTGTCAGGTGACCCGAGTTATGCGGCCTCGGTGCAATCTCATTGACCAGGATATTTCCAGACTGCGTGACGAAAAACTCAACACATGCCACTCCCACAACTTCCAGTTTTTCAAGAATCTCAGAGGCAACTCGTTCGGCTTCCTTACACATGGATTCTGATAGACCAGAT
>JBDOMS010000283.1:0-8876 GCA_039831735.1 Pirellulales bacterium | reverse complement strand
TCAGTATTTGGTTCATCACTGCCATGAACATTTGCACTATTATTTCCACCATAGGGATCGCCTGGAATGCCATCCCAGTGATAGGGTTCTGTATCTCGAAGACCACGAACTGGCATGGTCGAGCGTGGCATAATCTGATTTCCACCTGTGACAACGGGTGTTTTTAAGACCCATAGGAGCTGGTCAGTGTGTCCATCAGGATGACAGCTCGCACACGAAAATGTCCCAGTGGATGAACTCGATGCCGTTTCAAAGGCGATTCGACCGCGTTTGATTGCTGGTGGTGTCGGATCCGCAAGAGCTATCGTCGTTTGCACATGTGGTGTCCGAGGATCCGTCAGGTCAATCAGACTGACTGAGTTGGCGACAGCATTGAAAACCCATGCTGACTGTAGTGTTCCGTTGTGATGATCAAGAACAATCCCACGTGGCACCGCATCGACATCTACAGATCCTAGGACATCACCACTATCCGCATCGATTGTAAGAAGTGTATCAGATCCGGCAGACGACACGACAAGTGTTGTGCCATCGTCACTGACTTGTATTGCAAATGGTGTTGCAGCAGCAGTATCTGGATCAGGGTGAACGGGTGGAAGAGGTTCCAGATTAATGCGTTGAATCGTATCAACGGATCCTTGTGAATCAAAACGGACCCGAGTTATCTGATTAAGAAATGCCCGATTGTTGAGTTCTTTCAGCGAGTGTTGCTGTGTACCTGAGCGACCATTGTGATCGTTTCGTGCATCGGTTTGAGTGATGAACACTGTGCCATCCGAGTCAACGGTCAATCCATAGAGTAACGTGCCGAGCGATTCAACAGTTTCCACGAGCGTATCGGTTGCAGTATCGAATACGAACAGATCGCGGTCTGGAACTTTCGGGTGCTTGACAATGTCAACGACGTGGCCGATGGAAAGCACATTGTTGTGGGTAATGGAATGTTCCCACGCATCAAATGTAATGAGCTTGTCATCGATCGACTCTTTTCTGCCGCCTGAAAGTTGTGTTTTGTTATTGGACTCGAAGGGTACGACATATAAGCGACCATTGCTCACTGTTATGGCTCGAGGATCTTGGGCAGGAATAGTGAGTTTCTTTGTAATGCGGCGCGTTTTGACATCAATAACAGCAATTTGATTCTCTGATGATAGTGCCACATATGCTTTTTCATTGCCAGCAAATGCAATCCCAACAGGTTCATCGAAAGTTGTTGCTCTATCAGGATTAAATTCCTGAATAGTAGCAATGATATTGAGATAGGATGGGCTATCGGGATCATTGTCAATCACACTAACTGAGTCGGAAACATGATTGGACACCCAGACTTCGAGTCCATCAGGGCGGATAGCCAAGCTGACTGGGTCAACGCCAACAGAAATCCGATCAATGACCATGCATGTGGTGATGTCAATAATATCAACGGTGTCTGCGGCCGTGTTCGTAACGAAAACATGGTCACGGCACAGAGCAATGGGTCTCGAGTGAGGGCTCACAAATATAGGATGACCAACCTCACGATGCCTCGTGAAAAAACCATCCTCTTTTCCCTGACTGACTGGAGCAGCTCTGACGGCCGTAGAACGAGCCAGCGGAATCCAATGAAGAACACCGATTCCAGTGGTTGAAAGAATGAAAAACAACTGAAACGAGCGGAGTAGTTTCTTCATATGTTTTTCCTTCATGTATTTCGATACGTAAAAAAAGTTGAACGATATGACCCGATTGGGAAACGTATTATAAAGGAGTTTGGATAGCGAGTGGATGGTTTTGTTGGTTTGTAAAGAAGCTGTGCTAGGGTGGCACTGTGCGCTAGCAAAAACTATTGTTCCATGAACACGTATACTAACACCAAGCGTTACGAGTAATCGTGGACATGAAAAATTGAGAAAAAGCCCATAACTTCTCTTGGTCAATCCGCATATCCAGAGTGTTTGCCGCAGATGAAACAAGAAGGTATTTTTTATATGGATATGATGAAGATGTCTTTGTTGTGCGACGTCGTGCAATAGTGTTACTTCATTGCATTGCAGGAAAGATGATAAAATTTCTATGAACGATTATTTTTCACTCAATCGTCGACGTTTTCTGCAAGGGACAGGGGGTGCACTAGCTCTTCCGGGCTTGGAAAGCCTTGGAAACGAAAGCAAGACCAGAGCACTTCAGCCCAAGCGTTTGGTTTGCGTTGGCAACCATCTGGGTTTTTATCCTGGGCATTTTTTTCCAGACATTGCCGGGAAGGACTATGTTCCCACGTCGACACTGAAGCCGCTTGAGATGCATCGGGATGACATCACAGTGTTTTCACACCTCGATCATGGACTGAATGGCGGACATAAAGCGGTTCAAGGTTTTCTTACCAGTATCAAAAAAGAAGAAGCTTCCGGTTTTCCGGAAAAGAATATTTCACTTGATCAACTCGCAGCAGAGCATGTCGGTAGTGAAACACGTTTTTCTTCTATCAATACCGGGATTGAAAAAGGCACTGATATGTGTTGGACGCGAGCCGGTGTCCATGTGCCACCAATCAACAATCCTTCGACATTGTTTCGAGGGCTCTTTGTCGATTTGCCTAAAGGCTCTATCGAGAGTGAGCATGTGAGGCTGTCACACCGTGGCAGCGTGCTCGATGCATTAGGTGATTCAGCTCATGCCCTAGATCGAACCCTGAGTGCGGCAGATCACCATAAGTTAGAGCAATACCTGACATCAGTTCGTGACGTTGAGCGACGTTTGCAGATGTCAAAAGTGTGGCTTGATCGACCGAAGCCAGCACCACCAATTGATGAAGTTCTTGACGAGGAGCGACAACATATTGATGAGGTAGCCCTTCTCTATGATTTGATGGCATTAGCTCTCCAGACAGATTCGACACGTGTCACAACGCTAGAGACTGGATTAGGATTTCGTACATCAGAGTTGAATCTGGGCAGTTATCACGGCCTATCGCATCATGGCAAGTCAGAGGATCGGATTGGTCAGCTTCAAATCATCGACGCATTTCTTGTGACTAAACTCAGTGACTTTATATCCAAATTGAAAGAGGCACAGATTTTTGACAGTACGCTGATTGTGTTTGGCAGTGGTATGAGTGATGGTTCGGTTCACAGTAATCGAAATCTTCCAGTGCTCCTTGCTGGCGGTGGATGTGAACACCAAGGGCATATTGTCTGTCCCAGTGCCCACCATGAACGTATACCTCTTTCAAATCTATGGCTCTCAGTGTTGCATTGGTTTGGGGTTGATACTGATCACTTTGGACGAAGTACGGGAACATTTTCTTCTATGCGTTTGGGTGAGGGGCGATCGTGAAGAAAGTGGTGGCTCTTCTATGGGTGGTATCTGTCTTGCTGTCACAATCTGCCAAGGCAGAGAGCCATGTCCAGTCATTTATTGGAAAGTACTGTATTGAATGTCACGGCAGTACGAAACAAAAATCGGATCGTCGTTTTGATACCCTTCCTGAACAAATTGAGTCATTTGACAGTCTTGAGCGGTATCAGGAAATCATTGATCAATTAAATCTTGAGAGCATGCCGCCAGAAAATGCACCCCAGCCGTTGGAGGGGGAACGTTTGCAAGCTATTGATCACCTTACTCAAAAACTGAGTCGTGCTCACCGCCAGCTTGAGGATTCCGGTGGACATAGTGTGCTTCGTCGCATCAATGCGTGGGAATATCGACACACCATTGGCGACCTGCTGGGAATCAATGTACATGTTTGGAATCCATCAGCAGACTTTCCAGAAGATATAGATGTCAGTGGTTTTGATAACAACGGATCAGATTTGGTTACGTCAGGGTTATTGATGGATCATTACTTCACCGCTGCTGAGGAAGCGATTCGGCGATCTACGCACTTTGAAAAACGGCCAGAGCCAAAAACATATTCACAAACATCACCGTTTTACTTTCAAGATAAAAGCCTGAATGATCTTCCAAAACTTTTTCAAACGGACCGCTTTCGTTTTGTGCCATCAACGCCATACACAGATCTCTATGGCAGGCATTATCGAGGAGGTCATATTGGATTTCTTCCACTGGTGCGTGAAGGCGGTGTGCCTTTTAGTGGCTTCTACACCATTCGCGTGAAAGCTGCAGCTGTTGGTCGTTTACATGACTATGAAGCAGCCCTTGATGATTTCCGAAATGGTGATCCGATTGTGATGGAGGTGGCAGCTGTTGATCGACGAGGAAGTGTTGAGAGTAGCGGCAACGTTTCAGATATGACTCCACTTGCATGCATTGAACTGACGAATGAAGAACCCCGTTGGTTTGAATGGACAGTCTTTATTGAAGCTGGATATGAGCCAGAGGTTCGTTTTCGGAATGGTCCTATGGCTGCGAAGCGGTTAGTCCGAATGCTTAGGACAAAAGCATCGCACAGAAAAGAATTGAAGCCGTTTATTGATATAGAGAATGCACTGGAGCGGGCGCATTCACTGCTTCAGGCATACGAAGGACCCCGGCTCAGGGTGTGGGAAATCAATCTGGAAGGGCCACACATGAAGACATGGCCGCCCCATGGTCATCGTGCGGTGTATGGGGACTTGAATCGAAATGACTTGAATGCAGAGACAGTTGAATCCCGACTCAAGGTATTTGCACAGAAAGCCTTTCGGCGTGATCCGCTTGAGGGTGAACTTGACCCAATTCAATATCTTGTCACACAAAAACAGCGAGAAGGAATGAGTGCCTTCGATGCCTTGCAGCTTGGCTGTGAGGCTATTCTTTGTTCACCAGGATTTTTATTTATCAATCTTGGCGAAGGTGCACTGGATGATACGGCCTTGGCTTCAAGACTCTCCTTTTTTCTCTGGTCGTCTATGCCCGATGATGAGCTTCTTGAGCTCGCCAAAAAAGGAACCCTTAAGTCAAATCTCCGATCGCAAGTGTCACGCATGCTCGCAGATAAAAAGTCAGATCGATTTATTACGCATTTTGTGAGCCAGTGGTTAGATCTCAAAAATATTGGTGAGATGCCACCGTCTGAAGAATTTCTAGAGTATTACCGCGATAATTTGGAAGTGGCAATGCGTGGTGAAACCGAAACCTTTTTCAGACATGTACTTGATAATAATCTGCCTCCTAGAGAATTTCTTGAAGCAAACTATACGTTTCTCAATCGTGAACTTGGCATGCACTATGGCATTCAAGGGATTCAAGGCAATGAGCTGAGGCGTGTTGCTCTTTCAGATGATCGTCGAGGAGGATTGCTCGGCCAAGGAGCCTTTTTGACTGCCTCTGCCAATGGAGTGGATACATCACCAGTTGTTCGAGGCGTGTATGTACTGGAAAAAATTCTTGGTTATACACCACCACCTCCACCACCAGATGTTCCGGTCATTGAGCCGGATATTCGTGGTGCGACAAGCATTCGGGACCAGCTTCTGAAGCATAGAGCAGTTGCAACGTGCGCCGAGTGTCATCGAAAGATCGATCCACTTGGTTTTGCTCTCGAGCAGTATGATGCCATTGGAGGCTGGAGGGAGGCCTACGAAAAAGATGTCCCTATCGATCCAGCGGGACAACTGCCAAATGGGCAACAGTTTGAAAGCATTCATGAATTCAAAAAGTGTATAAGAATGCAACAGGAGCAGTTTAGCCGTTGTCTTACAGAGAAACTCACGGCATATGCTTTAGGTCGTACTCTCGAAATACGTGATCGACCAGCAGTTGATGCGATTCTTGAGAAGCTTGATCAGACGGATGGCGGACTTCACGACCTCATTCAACTCATTGTTTCAAGTACACCGTTTCAGTCAAATTGATGTCTATTATTGGTGGCTGACTGTTCTGACTCAAAACCTGAGGATGTGATATATGACTCATCATATACGAGTTGTTCTATTTTTGTATTTCAGTGTTATTACATATAGCATGGCCAATGGTTCTCCCCAGAACATCCTGCTCATATGTGTTGATGATCTGCGGCCTGAACTCAACTGTTTTGGTGTGGAGTATGTACGGTCCCCGCATATTGATGCACTTGCTGAACGCGGGAGGATCTTTCACAGGCATTATGTCCAGGCTCCTACATGCGGTGCATCGCGTTACACCTTACTGACCGGGAGATATGGTGGCGAAGGGAATAACGCACTTTTTCATCGGGCGACGCAACTTCAAAACCATGCAGAGGGGATACCCGCATCCATGCCTGCTTGGTTTCGACAGCATGGCTATACAACAGTATCCGTTGGCAAAGTATCACATCATCCTGGCGGTCTTGGAGGTGCTGATTGGAACAATGTAAATGAGCCCGAAATGCCAAACTCGTGGGACCGCCATATTTTGCCCGCTGGTCGTTGGCAGCATCCAAGGGGTTGGATGCATGGACTGGCCAATGGTGAGATACGACATAACGCAAAAGACATGGATGTCTTTCAGTCCAAGGAAGGCCCAGATGCGATCTACCCAGATGGCATATCGGTAGATGAAGGTGTGCATCAACTCAAAAAGTTGTTAGGCGAAGAACAGCCATTTTTCCTTGCTGTTGGTATCCTTCGACCACATCTTCCATTTGGCGCACCTGCCAGATATTTCAAGCCATATGTTGATGTCACACTTCCGCGGATACGCCACCCTCAAAAACCTGAATGGAAAACGACGTGGCATGGCTCCGGAGAGTTCATGAAATATAATCGCTGGAATCGGAATCCTATCACGGATCCGAGCTTTGCTGAGGAAGTCAGAAAACATTATGCGGCATGTGTGAGCTACGCAGATGCTTCTGTTGGCCGCCTGATGAACACACTCCATGCAGGCAATGCTTTCAAAAATACCATTGTTATTCTTTGGGGAGATCATGGCTGGCATTTGGGTGAACATGCTGTGTGGGGAAAGCACACACTTTTCGAAGAATCGCTTCGTTCGCCACTCATTATCTCATATCAAGGAATGGATAAGTCAGGTATGGGCACTGATGCCGTGGTTGAGACACTCGATATTTTTCCTACGCTCTGCGAACTCACTAAAACACCCATGCCAGAATATATTCACGGGAGATCACTTCGGCCGCTCTTAGAGTCTCCTCATGGAACAGGTCATGCTGCGATTTCCTATTCAAAAAACAGAAAAACAATTAGGACCGATCGCTATCGGCTTATTGATCATGGGAATGGATATCATGAACTCTACGATCACTCATCCCAGGGTGAGGTTAAGAACATTGCCGAGAATCATGCTGATCTTGTTGAATCACTTGCGGAACAATTGAGACATCGACTTGCCATGCCGTAGTTAGAAGAGCTGCGCTGATTTGCATTGCTGATGTTAGCTGGTAAAGCATCACACCAGATATTCAGAAGAAGTATTCTCTCGGGGGTCTGATTTATTTTCGGAATAAAAAATGAAGAATTGTGTTGATTGCCGGGAAAAATGGCATCCGCTCCCGAACCAGACGACTGTAGGATTTCCGAGAGTGGCTTGAGAAAGGTGCCGACATCGGCAGTCACGAAAGAAGTTCTGGAGTCTCTATGACGGATGACACAAAGCTTTTCGTTCTCGACACGAATGTGATCCTGCACGATTCTGACTGCCTGAAGAATTTTGAAGAGCACGATATTGCAATTCCTATTACGGTGCTTGAGGAACTCGATCAGTTCAAGCGTGGTAATGAGAATATTCACTTTCAAGCTCGTGAGTTTCTTCGCCAACTTGATGCGTTGACAGGTGATGTGCTTTCAGATGAGGGCAGTCCGCTAGGTGGTGCACTTGGCAATATTCGAGTTGTGTTCGGGGCTGAGTGTGATGAACGGCTTCGAGCGGCGTTTCTTCAAGACACACCAGATCATCGTATTTTGTCAACGACGCTCACCCTCCATAAGCAACTGGGGCCACGACAAATAGTTCTGGTTACAAAAGACACCAATCTACGAATGAAGGCAAAATCACTTGGTCTTCGTTCCGAGGACTATGAATCGGATAAGGTCGAAAGTTTTGACACCTTGTACAAAGGAAAGCGGACCGTCGAAGGTATGTCATCATCGATGATCGACCGTCTTTTTTCGGAGTCGAGTGGGGTTCCAGCAAGTGATTTACCCGATGTGCCATCACCGCGTGCAAATGAAAACTTTGTGCTTCGAAATGGTAGTAAGTCAGCGTTGGCAACATACCGGCCACAGGACAGAGCATTTGTTCGAATAGAAAAGCAGATTGCATATAACATTGCACCACGGAATGCAGAACAATCATTTGCGCTCAAGGCATTATTGAATGAAGATATTCGGCTTGTCACATTGGCGGGAAAGGCAGGTACGGGAAAAACACTTCTTGCTTTGGCAGCAGCGCTGGAGTGCAGACAGCAGTATCGGCAGATTTTGCTTGCACGACCCGTTGTTCCGCTATCGAACCGTGACCTTGGATTCTTACCTGGAGATATTTCAGAAAAACTCGATCCCTATATGCAGCCTCTATACGATAATCTCACGGTGATTCGACACCAATGTGGTGAGAACACACAGGCAGCTCAGCGTATTAATGACATGCGAGAATCAGAAAAACTCCTTGTTTCACCCTTAGCATATATTCGTGGGCGAAGTCTCCAACGTATTTTCTTCATTGTTGATGAAGCCCAGAATCTCACACCACATGAGGTGAAGACAATCATTACACGCGCTGGTGAAGGTACAAAAGTTGTTCTCACGGGTGATATCGCTCAGATCGACCAACCTTATCTTGATGGGCTTTCCAACGGAATGAGTTATCTTATCAATCGAATGATGGGACAGTCACTCTATGCGCATGTCACCCTTGAAAAAGGTGAACGATCAGCACTTGCAGATCTTGCAAGCGAACTCCTGTAGTTTTTCAGAAAAGCAAACGACAAAAAGCAACAAAAAAACACATTATCCTGCTTCGAGGATAGCTGCGATTTT
>JBDOMS010000236.1:0-2095 GCA_039831735.1 Pirellulales bacterium | reverse complement strand
AGACAGTCTGTTTCAGTCACTCTGCACTCGTGCAGGGAGTGAAACGGTGAATGGAGACTACTAAAGCCTGAGTTTGGCAGGACGAAGAACGTGAGTCCCGTGTCCTGTAAGGCGTGTTGAAAAGAGGCCCGCCGCAGTTGAGAAAGCCAGAGGTATGACTGCGGCGGGCCGAACACCACAAAGATACTGTCCTATACGAACAACACGCATGTTGGTTTGGTGATAGTTCAGCCTATCCAATAAGCGCACCACGCTGGCAGACGCACAGGACCGTGTCGGAATAGTCAATGATCCAAAATGCGCAGTGAAAAACTTTGGTTTGATCCCTTCAGGGAATCATTTTTTGTGCACACACTCTACCGAACAGAACACAGACGGTAGTATTTGTCCCATGAAGGAGTGGTGGGCTTCGAAAGATACTCGCGTGCGACTTTCTTCATGTTTTGACTGTACGCTGTGACCTGCATGTATGGACAATGATGGTTTGTGCTATTCTCTGAAAAAACGTTGGCCACAGGAATGTTGGAAAAAGTCTGCTCAGTAGCAGACCTTCATCTGCAGGCCAGAGGCAATTGACTGATCCTCTTTGTATATGGAAGGCGTGTGTAATTTCGTGAGAGTTCTATCTTTCTATCTGATATGCATGGGACTGTGCGGAATGGCTCCATGCTCGGCACGTGATGCGATTTCACTCGAGCCAGCCGGAACTTTTCATACTGGGGTCCATAAACAATCAGCTGCTGAGATTCCTTCCTATTGCGCGAAGACTCAGCGGATCTTTGTTGTCAATGCTGAATCAGGCCGTGTCGATGTGCTGAAGCTTGGTGACGATGGAAGCCTGACGAAAGTAGCATCGATTGATGCCGCGGCTGATCTCTCCAACGCACTGTCTGCCGTGAACAGTGTCAGTGTCTGCAATGGAACACTCGCCGTTGCCGTGGAGGCAGCAACGCTGACTGATCCCGGTCGACTGGCATTTTACGATACCCAAACGCTGACCCTAAAAGGATCAATTGAGGCTGGCGCCTTACCCGACATGGTCACGTTTACACCGGACGGGCGCTGGGTGCTTGTCGCAAATGAAGGAGAGCCAAATGAGGACTACACCATTGATCCTGAGGGAACCATTACCATTGCAAATGTCCAGAATGGATTTGAGCAACCAACGGTGCGGACAGTGACCTTCCGTGAATGGAATGCCGATGGAAAGCATGCCCATCAAGTCTCAGAATTGAAAGAACGTGGGCTCCGAATTATTGGTCAGATTTCAACGCCTGGGGATCTTAACAAGAAAACACCATCGAGCTTTTCTCAAGATGTTGAGCCAGAGTGGATCACTGTGGATTCTGATAGTCGGTTTGCCTATGTCTGCCTGCAGGAAGCCAACGCTGTCGCAGAAATTGACATCGCTGCTGCACACGTTCGTCGAATCTTACCGCTTGGTTACAAACACTTCGGCGACGCAGGCAACGGCATTGATCCGAGCGACCAAGACGATCAGATTGATATTCGCCCCCGTCCAGGGCTCTACGGCATTTTGCAACCAGATACAATCAGACTCTATGAGAAAGACGGTAGGCGTTTCCTGGTGACTGCCAATGAGGGTGACTCTCGCGTACGACCGTCGTCGGACGAATCCATCGCAGGATTTGATGAGGGTGATATTTTTCAAGATGAGGCCCATATCACAGACTGGCCGACCACGGGCACACGTTTTGAGAAACAGGCATCAGACCAGGAACTTGGAAGACTGACTCTCGTTCGGGATGCCATTGATGCACACCTTGATGAGGCTGGTCATCCTACACAACTTTTTGCCTTCGGCGGACGATCCTTTTCCATCGTCGATCTCGCGACAGGGAATCTTGTTTTTGATAGTGGTGATGCCTTCGAAACGATCACAGCAAAGCGGCATCCAGAATATTTCAACGTCAGTAACGACTCGCTCAAAAAAGAGAAACGAAGTCGCAGTAAAGGCCCAGAACCAGAAGGCCTTGTGCTCGGTACCATTGGCAACAAAACATACGCCTTCATTGGACTTGAACGCATTGGTGGCATCATGGTGTACGACATCACGCATCCGGCGTCCTCAACA
>JBDOMS010000289.1:0-2096 GCA_039831735.1 Pirellulales bacterium | reverse complement strand
CCAATGAAACGAAAACCTCTTTGCCAGCCTCCTTTATTTCTTCAATTGTTCCAACCGTCGGTGCAAGAACTGGCTTTCCATCCTCCCATGCTAAAATCATACCTGGTCGGCGAAAGTGATACTGGTCAAATCTGTCAGCAATACGCCGAGCCGCAAGCAAAGGACCTCCTGCTTGCTGAATAAGCCATTCATACTGTGGCGACTGCACAATTACATCGAGTACCGAAAATGTAAGTCGCTGAACAGACCACGGATCATTCTCGTACTCATACGATCCGACTAATTGTGACAGCGAACCCGGGTAGGAAAAATCCACGCCAGCGACTATTCCGTCACCTAATTTTGAGTCTGTTGAACCGAGTCTTCTCGCTAGTTTGTCAGCCAGCCAACTTCGAGCTCCGATAGTTGGTATTACAATTTTGTAGGATGTAAAAAGGTCCTTTGGCTGAGACAGATATTCAACGGCCTCATCGACAATAGCATCCAAACTCGTAACGTACTGAATGGAAAGTGGCATAGTCGCTGTAGTTTATCCGGCCTTCAGTATTCCTGAAATATTTCCATTCAAACTTTGTTTACACTTGTGATGAGATCGTTGGCTATTCATCAATCCTAGGCTCGAGCCGGCATGTACAAATAGACTGCTTCACACATAGGAACAATGGCAATCAGACGACAGGAACAGGGACACAACCCGGAAAACCATGGTACTCGTGATGCATCACCCTCACCCGAGCATCATGATACCGTTGCGTCGGTCGAGGAGTTGTCGAGGCAGACGACTGATTTTGGTCTAGGAAACGATGAGACTGTCACAGAACACGCTGATTCACTCATTGGCTATGCGTTTGGTGATTTCGTTATTGAGTTGCTTCTCGCATCAGGTGGCATGGGACGTGTCTATCAAGGACAACAGCGTTCACCTGACAGAAAAGTAGCAATCAAAGTCATGCGTCCAGGTCATCGATCGCCACGTGCATTCCAACGATTTCAGCGTGAGGCCGAGCTTTTAGGACGACTAAGCCATCCTGGGATCGCCCAAATTTATACTGCTGGTTCGATCAAGAGAAATGGAGATGATTCGCCATACTTTGTGATGGAACTGATCCAAGACGCACTGCCATTGGTGAAGTCAGCAAATCACCGGAACTTGTCAGTTCACGAACGCCTGACTCTCTTTTCATCGGTATGCAAAGCTGTTGCATACGGGCACTCACATTCCATTGTTCATCGTGACCTCAAGCCGAGCAACATACTAGTTAATGCGGCAGGGCAACCGAAGATCATTGACTTTGGAATTGCTCGGATAGAACAAGACAGTGATGCAACCGAAACAGGTACATTTCTTGGTACACGCC
Source organism: Pirellulales bacterium (assembly GCA_039831735.1). Lineage (GTDB taxonomy): Bacteria > Planctomycetota > Planctomycetia > Pirellulales > UBA1268 > CACORA01. The sequence continues at coordinate 738 of JBDOMS010000289.1, read as the reverse complement.
GATACAGCAGCCCTGAACAATGTGCGGGAAAGAAAGTAGACGCCCGTAGTGATGTCTATTCACTCGGCGTCCTCCTCCATGAATTACTTACAGGAAAACTTCCTTATGAAGTAAAAAATGCTTCTTTTCTTGAAACAGCTCGCGTCATTCACGAACAACAACCAAACAGGCTACAGATACCAGAAAAGAAATTTCGCTCAGGCGTTGAATTAATTGCAGAAAAGTGCCTCGAAAAAAACCCCGACGACCGATATTTAAATGCTGGAAAACTAAGTCTTGATATTGATGCACTTCTTTCTGGACAACCACTTGCTGCAAAGCCGCAAACACTTCTTAAAAAAAGTATCAATTACTTGAAGAGCCATTCGTCGCCTGCTGCGACGGTTGGGATACTCGTATTGATTGCGAGCGTGCTTTTCTTATCAGATAAGTTTTCTTCACCAGAAAATATTATTCATGAGACAACAGGCTCGTCCTTAGAAAACGCAAAATCACTTGAGGTCAAGTTTGCTGGAGTATCAAGCTACAGAACCACACCGCTTCGCTGGCTTCATTTCGCATTCAACGAACCAATACTCAGTCTCACGAGTGCTGACTTTCGTCTTACGCGCGATGGTGAAGATATACCCCTTGACGGTGTTACAGTCTCTGGAAATCGAACAAGTTGGGAGATTAGTGGAATGGAAAAACTTACTTCAAAGGAAGGAGACTACGTCTTAAGTCTGTGCGGGACTGAAT
>JBDOMS010000148.1:0-8951 GCA_039831735.1 Pirellulales bacterium | reverse complement strand
TAATACGGATGATCCATGAAGAGTAAAAAGACTGACTGCCTCATTGCTTTGCGGTAGCGTCGTGGCAAGCACGTTCACTCCTTCAAGTTGAAGCTTTGATGATTCAAGAAAGCAACCAGTGTGTACAATCGCTTCATTGTCTTCAGTTTGTGGGGCTCCTAAAGGAACTTTTGATTCAACTGCTAATCGTATAGTGGGAGCAAAACCAGGAGCTGCTCGAATACTCAGTGTTTTACCACTAACCAAAAAAGGTATCTCATCACGCACCCCTGAATAGGCAAGTTCGATCTCATCACCTGATTCTGCCAACAAAATGACCTCTGCCAGTGTTGATCGTTCATTCTCTCTACTCGGAGACTCAACAATACGCCACTGTTGGCTTGACGTATTGTCTAACTCGGCATTGGGAACACGTGTCGACAGTGGTGATGGCAGATTTTTCTCCTCTGAAAAAGGCCATATTTTGAGAGCAGCAACAAATAGAGCAAGCACAACCACAGGAACCAACCATGGCAAATGCCATATCATCTGAAACCGGCGAAGTCCTTCAGGTGAAGATATCACTGGGCGAGGCCCTATTAGTTCAATACCCATATCATCTGCAAACGCCAAAAGATCAGACTCCAGTTCGGCTGGCCGTTGATAACGATCCTCTGGGTCTTTTCGCATCAAACGTCTGATAATTTCACCAAAGCGTTGAGGGACACCAGGCCGTAGGGATTCGATAAGGGGTGGTTCTACCTGCTGATGCTGCAAGAGTTTTTGAACCATTGTCCCTGAAGCAAACGGTGGTCGACCGGCAAGCAAGAAGAACGCTGTACATCCAAGCGAATAAAGATCGCTTCGAATGTCAGCAAGACGAGGATCTCTCGCCTGTTCTGGAGAAATATAATCGAATGTTCCGAGCGTCATACCACTCGACGTAAGGTCATTATCTCCAGCTACATGATGGAGACGCGCTAACCCCATATCGACAATTCTTGCCCGGCCGGAAGGAGTGATGATGATATTTGAGGGCTTAATATCTCTGTGTACGACGTCTCGTTGAGACGCGTGCTCGAGTGCATCAGAAAGTTGTATAAGAACATTTATTGACCGCGCAAGATCAAACGGGCCAAATCGAGCTATGACGTCTCGTAGATTTGTACCCTCGATGTACTCAAAAACAATGTAGTGCCATCCATCGTCTGAGCCCACTGCATAGACACGTCCAATATTTTCATGATCAAGTCGTGCAGCTGATTGAGCTTCATTACGAAATCTCTTGAGCATTTCCTCATCCGTCGACTGATGCTGTGAGAGCACCTTGACTGCCACAATGCGATCAAGCGTTGAATCAAGAGCACGAAAGACTGCTCCCATTCCACCTCCTCCGACAAATTCAAGGAGGCGATATGGACCTAGATCTCGACCTTCCATTGATTGGCCAAGCTCAACAGTCGATGAAGGAGCTGCGACTCGCGATGACATCTGGGCAGAAATCTCTGTCACATCTGGACTATGACTTTGTTCTAAATGATCGTTTGATTTATCCATACTCCGGACAGTACCACCCTTTTTGGTCTAATGCACGACCAGCGTGACATGCCAAAATGCGTGTCCAATTCTGTTCCATTTGCGAAAGCCTTATCTGTCTACGTACACTCTACGCACACTAAGGACATTTGGTAAGAAAAAGATCACCTTCTCTCAATAATACAATAAAGGATTTATGTTGATGTCTACTTTTCCCCATGATCACGAGACTATTCCCGAAGTCGAGATCTTGTCAAAACTTTCAACCTGGAGTCTTGTTCTGGGAGCTGTTCTCGCCGTCCTCGGAGGCTTGGCTGTCGCAGCTCCATGGGCTGCTTCTACAGTGGTTGACGTTCTTTGTGGCATCATGCTGGTCGCTGCTGGCATCTCACACCTTGTGATGACAATTGGCACGTATACATGGCGAGGATTCTGGCTCACCCTCCTATGTGGTGCCCTCTCGATAATGGCTGGGATGGGCATGCTTGTTCTTCCCGCAGCAGGCATCTCGGCCCTTGTCACCTTTCTTGGCTTTATGCTTCTTTTTGAATCGATTGCGAAACTGGTAGCTGCCTTTTCAGTCCGAGAAAACTTCCCATGGGGATGGCTTCTTTTTGATGGCATCATCACCGGCTTCCTGGCTATCGTTCTCTTGATAAGCCAACCGGCAGAAGCAGGAGTTCTCTTGGGAGTATTTGTTGGCGTCAGCCTTCTTTCGAGTGCCTTTCTATTTGTCTCAGCAGGCCTAACGCTTCGAAAGCGTGTGACACCCTAAGACAAGAGCCAGCGAGCAAAAAGCAAGTAGATTGCTAAGGTTGCCATGTCAGTTGCGGCTAGGGCTATTGGACCAGCAGCAACCTGTGGTTCGCGATTCACCAATTTCAGGATGTTTGGTATTGCTGCACCGATGATCGATGCACAAACGACCCCACCAGCAATGCCACAAAGCAGGCATGCCATAAGAGTCACATCATGAAGCCAGATAAACGACACACATGCGATGATGATCGCGCTTGTAGTACCAAGTAAAATACCTGTCATGGACTCGACGCGGAGCGTTCGAATGATGCTCTTCAGTGTTGGCTGCCTACTGTGTAACACTTGAAGCGTGAGACTCACCGATTGGATCGCAACACTCTCTGCAAGTGCCAACACGACCGGAATAAAGAGTGCTAATGAAAGTGCCTTTTCAAGTTCAGCTTGGAAAACTCCCGTAAGAAAGGCCGCCACAATACCCCCAATGATATTGGCAATGAGCCATGGAAACCTACTCTTAAATGCCAAAAGTGATGATCGCTGCTGCGACTCACGAAAATGGACCCCTATTAGTTGAAAAAGATCATCTGTGTCTTCTCGTCGATCAAGATCTGCTAATTCATTCGTGTACAGATCAACATCTACAATACCGAGAATTCGTCTCTCCTCATCAATAATTGGAAAAGCGAGCAAACGGTACAGCAGAAAAAACTCACAAGCGTCCAATACGGTTGCAGCACAAGGAATCGTGATGACATTTTTCACCATAATGTCACGAATGGATGCAGACTCATTACTGAGTAGAAGACGTCGAGTTGGGACAACGCCCTCAAGGCAACCGTGATCATTAACTACGTAAAAATAGATAATTCTCCCTGAGGGTGGAGCTGCACGGGACGCTGCGATCGCTTCACGAACAGTTTGGTCAGCGCGAACAACGGCTGGACCTGTTCGCATGTGCTGGGTCACCGGATCATTCAGGTGTGAAATTCGAGCGTTGTTATGAGGCATGGAGCAAACAGCAGATCATGGGACTGACTTTCACAGCAGCCACCTGAAATCTCCTAAGAATATTTTACTTACGAACAGGAAGTCCATAGTGACTTCGCATATTCGTAAATGCGACCCAAGCAGCTGTCTGCTTTTTGAATAGCTTGACCAACTGAGAAGCTGAAACACCAAAGTGTAGAGCAGAAACAGAGAGGTCGCCCTGTTTTAACTGCAGAAAGTCAAGCGCTTCTGCGATGAGGCGTGGATAGTCGTCATGATCAACACGGACTGTGATCCTTTGATGGCGTACCCGTGATCGCCATTCCTTTGATGGTACTTTTCTTGCAACTTGCGTGCGATACTCCGTTGCGAGCCGGAGGCGCAGTCGCCAAATAGCCACACGACGGTTTGCTGCCTGAGATCGTCTTTCAGAAGCTTCGGCTGCAATACCAGTTGGACGATGCGTGAGGACGACTGCTGTTTCCGTTTTGTTACGATGCTGTCCACCTGGACCTGACCGTTTTGTGTGACTTTCCTCACATTGTTTGAGGAGAATCTCAGATTGCAAGGCAGCTGGATGCATAGTTTTGCATGACGAAGAGTTGTTTTACGATTTCTCAATAACAACAGTTCGGACTGACATTGGGGCAAGGGGCGCACTCACATCTATGGCTTCACAATTTCGTTTCCTATCTGTTTGCCATGCCTCTGCTGCTTGCATTGTTGTAGGCAGGTTCCACTGTACGCTACGAGGAACAGCTGAGTCATTAATGACTACGGCAACAATCTCATGACCATGAGGGTGACGAAATGCTGATACATGAAGTCCGTCCACGGCATCAGTAGTGAGCCGTTGATAGCCAGGCTTGATAAATGCTGAATATTGCCGGAACGTATAGAACTTTTTTGTCCGCTCAAGAAAAGTTTGCTGACCATTGTCGTTCTTGTTTTCTGTTACCAGCACAAGTCCCTCATCACGGTGTTTTTGGAGGATATTGGGGTTTGTTTCCTTGTCAGGTGCGATGCTGTAAATGAGTCCCCACCAAAGAAATGCGTTCGCTTCAGCCTCGGTAAGAGTCATATGAATATACCGAGCGGCTTTGATTGCTTTGTCATGTTCTGTGAGTTCTGAATTCCAGCCATACGTATGCCATTCATCACCGTTCCACTGGGCTCCAGTTGTTTCCGTCATCCAAAGTCGTTTCGTTGGGAAATACTCCCGACGTAACCTGCCCAGCTCTGCTGAATCATTTTCAAGTATCCCGATTTGCCCGTCATCGCCCTCAACAAAACTGTCATACATGTGGTATGTCGCAACATCCACCTGAGGGTTCATAAGGACCGGAAGAAACCGTTGAACCTCAGACGCTCCAGGGCCTATGTACGCAAGATCTGGCGCTGCGATTCGTACTGTTTCAAGCCCAGAGGCCATAAAGCGAGGCTTGACCTTTTGACTGATGAAATCTGCAAGACGTTGTGGTTCCCACTGGCATGTCTGCGTGCCCGCATGAGACCAATTTGATTCATTCTGTATTCCCACACTTGTCACATTAATTCCCCAATCAAGATACTCGTGCACTCTTGACGTGATTTCATCTGCCCACGCATTTTCCATCGATGGTTTGAGGACGTAGTGTTCTTGCCCCTCGCTCCCTTCTACGTTAAGCCAATCATTTGTCTGCAAACGGCTCCGTGAACGTGGCTGCCAGAACGAGAGTAAAATCTGCAGATCAGGATGACATTGCATGGACCGCAGGAGGACGTCGCGATTATGGTCCTCTAATCCTTTTTTTGTGATTTCACCTTGAGCGCGAATAATCGAAACACGAAGATCCTTGACTGCTGCTTCCAGCGCCTGATCATCTGCATACGTACCCCAAAATGCAATTGATCCACCAAATCCATCAATGGTCTGTCGAACGTGTGACTCCACGTCTTGAATCTTTATGGTGTCTGATGATACGGCCTGGGGAGCATTTGCTGTTTTGGACTGTTTTATTCGAACACCAAGACGCTCAACTCCTCTCGCTAAGTCATCCACATATTGTGGATTATCAATAACGTTTGTCACCTCTCCGGGATCTGCCTTAAGATCCGTAAGGACTCTCGCACGAACCTCTCCGGATGAATGGTGCCATTCTGTATAACGAAAGTTTGAAAATCGAATACTATGGCCGATAGATTCTCCAGCAGGATAGGAACTATAAGCATCCAGCCGATGTCCAGCGGTTGGATCATCAAGAAGCCCTGTCAAACTTCGTCCCTGACAATGAACTGGTATTGGAAGACCAGTCATATCACAAAGTGTTGGATACACATCAATAAGCTCGACGAGTCGTGGTGTTGATACTCCACCTTTTCGCTTAGGATCACGAATAATAAGTGGAACACGCGTATCACACTCAAAATTTGTATGTTTGCACCATGAACTGTGATCACCCAATTTCCAACCATGATCACCCCATAGAACGACGATCGTGTTCTCAGCAAGCCCCGTTTGTTCAAGAGCTTCCATAATGTGACCAAGACATGCATCGACATAACTTGTGGCTGCAGCATAACCGTGTAGCAATCGACGATTCATATCCGGCGAAAAGTCTTTTGGTGAATGTCCCTCAAAATCACTGTACTTCTGCATTTCATGAGCCATCAGATTGGCCGCATGGGGCGGATAACCTGGAGGAATAGAACGATTTGAAGGCATTGAGAATGCAGACCGCTCATAAAGATCCCAGTACTTCTGCGGAGCGACAAATGGCAGATGCGGCTTCGATAAACCCACTGCGAGAAAAAATGGCCTTCCTTTTTCATTGGCCAGATCATTTAAAACTTCAACAGCTTTTATTGCCCGCTTTCCATCAATGTATGTATCGTCTGGGACATCAGCTGATTCGGTTGTCGGCCCTTTGGGTGGATCAAGTTCGTTCCCTCTTTGACTTTGACGACGAGCTTGTGCCAGCATCTGTACATTCTCAGGACGTGCATACTCCTCAGCATCTACTTCTATCCAACGACCCCAATGTGCTGGATCAACACCTGCTCCTTTATGACCGTGATAAACCTTTCCAAGACCAATTGTTTGATAGCCCTGCTTCCCAAAGTGCTGGTTGATTGTCAAAAGATCGGGATGGCGTTCTCTCCAGCCTGAAACATGAAACGTTTGTTCTTGTGTCAATGTTGGATACAGTCCCCCCATTATTGAGAGTCGTGACGCTCCGCATACAGCTTGTTGACAATAGGCACGATCAAATTGAAATCCCGTCCGTGCAAGTTGATCAATATGGGGAGTCATGGTGCGTGCACCATATGTCCCAAGTTCTGGACGAAGATCGTCGATTGCTATAAAAAGAACATTTGGTCGATCGACAGCCAGCTTCCTAATTTGATCTGGTGAGGCTTTTTCTCTTTTTGCTGCCTTGGCTGGCCGCACCCCACTGGCCACCACACCTGAGTAGGCCGCTGCAGGTAAACTTTTGGTCATCAAGGTAATTGGTTCACTTAAAGCACGCGTCGATCCTCCAACGAATACGAGATACTTTCCATTCGGCAGTGTCCTTTGCAGATTGATGTCATGAAACTGAAGGTCATCTGCTTCAAGTTCGATGGCCACGGTACGCGTCTCATTTGGCTCAAGATACACACGACGAAAGCCCTTGAGCTCAAGATGTGGCCGAGCAAGGGGAAACTCCTGCCCGGACACGTAGAGTTGAACAATTTCAGCACCCGCACGTGAACCTGAATTGGTGACGTCAACACGTAATTCAATGGTTTCACCATTACGAATGACATTCTGAGAGAGGCTTGGTGTACCGTAGTCGAATGTCGTGTAACTCAATCCATGGCCAAATGAATACACTGACTCTCGAGGTGCATCAATATAGTCAAAAACTTTAGCGCTCTTATTCTGACTGTAATGCGATGGAAGATGACCAACACTTTGTGGCCAACTCAGGGTGAGCTTTCCTGAAGGATTGACATCACCAAACAGTATTTCCGCTGCTGCCGTTCCTGTTTCTTGGCCAGCATAATGAGCGGTCATAATGACTGGAATACGTTTCTCTAAATCATGCAAGGTGACTGGCTTACTATTGTTCAAAAAAAGAATGACCGGCTTGCCAATTGCCAGAACCGACTCAGCCAACACAACCTGTGAGTCTGTCAGATCAAATGTAGCTCGATCGCCTGTATGATTTGCAGCCCACGCTTCACGACTCAGCAAAACATTTTCACCAAGGGCCAGCACTACAAGATCAGCATCGCGTGCGGTTTCAACTGCTTCATCTATCAATACCTGATTGTCTTCAAGCGTTGCAAAATCAATTTCATTGACATATCTCCAATTATCATATGAATGAGTTGTGTCATTGTTTGCAATCTTGCAGCCTTCCGCGCAAACCACGTCGGCACGATCACCAAGATAATCACGTATGCCCTCGAATAGCGAAACTGTTTTTGCTGGCTTCCCGGAGTAATTTCCTAACCGACAGACATCTGCATTCGGTCCAATAACTGCAATTTTCCTGTGCGCACCTGGCTGAAGTGGCAAGAGATTTCCAGCATTCTTGAGAAGTACCATCGATTGCCTCGCTGCTTCTCGGATCAATGCAGTTGCCTTTGGCGATTGCACCAGAGACTCTGCCTTCAACGTATCGAGTTCAAATGGGGCCTCAAAGAGACCAAGACGAAACTTCAGGGAAAGAATCGCTCGAACTGCAGTATTGAGTTGATCCACAGAAACACGGCCATTTTCAACAAGCTGAGGAAGGTGCTTAAAACCAAAGTTATTCGGCAACTCAAGCTGCAGTCCTGCGTCCAACGCCATCCGACCTACGTCGGCATCGGATACCCCGAGACCTTGATATTGGCGTACAAGATCAAGCCCTTGGTAATCACCGACGACAAGTCCGTTGAAACCAATTTGATGCCGAAGGACATCTGTCAGAATCCACGGGTTGACATGACAGGGCAGACCATCGATTTCATTGAACGCTGCCATAACCGATGCTGGCTTTGCTGTCTGGATGACATATCGAAATGGGGCAATGTCTGTGTCCAGTAAATGACGCGGACCACGAGAGTACGGCGCACGGTTGCGACCACCTTCAGTACTGGCATACCCGGCAAAATGTTTCAGTGTGGCTGCTACGTGATCCGTCGCAAGGTTCCCGTTGTCAGACCCCTGAAGACCCCGAACCATAGCCGCCCCAAGACGACCGGCAAGAAACGGGTCCTCTCCAAGTGTTTCGTCCACACGGCCCCATCGGAGTTCACGAGCAACATCAACGATTGGCGAAAGAATGTGGGAGACCCCTCGTGATCGGGCTTCTTTGGCTGCCTGAGAATACAACTCGACAAGCAATGCAGGATTCCACGTGCATGATAAGCCAATTGGTGTTGGGAATGAATTTGCCCCAACACGCATGAAGCCATGAGCTGCTTCGTCATGCATGATTGCCGGGATCCCTAGTCGGGTTTTTTTTCGAAAGTACTCCTGAACTGCCGCATACATTCTTGCATCTTCCTGAATAGAAAGATTATGAAGCGGCCCAATTTCCCCAATGCCGTCTGGACATTTCTCAGCATAGAATTCCGGAGTGAATATCGAACCTTCGTCCCGCATACGACGTTCGTCGTAATGCCACCAACCTGTCATCTGTGCAACTTTTTCTTGCAGTGACATACGACCAAGC
>JBDOMS010000044.1:0-8964 GCA_039831735.1 Pirellulales bacterium | reverse complement strand
CAAGTGGTTTACCAGATCTCAAATCATCGATGTTGGTGACATTCCTTAATACCGACCAAGAAGATGCGGTGTATCCTTCTTGGAGAAGTTCTCTCGACACTCAGCCACTCCTTTCGATGGCATATATGGAAGCCTATGTTGGTGGTGCACCCGAGGCCTATTCCTATTTTCGTTGGATGAACACGCTCTCTGGTACCTCAGGAAAATGGCGGGTGAATCAGCAAACACCGGTAGATGCTGCAAATGGATTTCAGAAAAGTTTGATTAATCTTCCCTATGCACAGGGAGCTGGAACCATCACAGTTGATGTTCCTCAGCCACCGGATGGGGAGGCAACGGCTTTAGGTAATGGCTCAAACTTTGATGCCCTCGTTCAATACAGTTCCATTGAGACACCCGGAGCCCCGGAATCACTCTGGAAAATCGAAAAAATTGTAGGGGCTCCACAGAATCCAAATCAGTTGGAGCTCAAGGGACAAGGATCATCTGTTCAGCAGAGTCCATGGAGATTCAATGAAATTCCCATGGATTGGCAGTATCCACGTATTCAGCCCGGGCAAGAAAACCGTATTACATTTATGTTCAGTGCGGAACATGATGCAAACGGTGGGCTTCCATTTTTTGGATACTGGAGCAAGCAAGAATTCCTAGATTTTTTTGGGCAGGCACAAAAACAACTTGCTGATGCTTCAGACCCTTCTGCATCGATCTACCGCATTGATGATTCATCGGGAAGTGGACGCGGTGTGCCGGCAAAAAACTTTGCTATTTATGATCTGGAACAACTATCAGGTGCCTGGAATGTCGGCCCATTTTCAAGTTTTATTATCCGGCCACAACTTCATCGATCAACAACAATTGATTTCCGTTCCACATACGGGCCGAATCCACTTCAGCTAACGCATGCAGACCTGTCTACGTCACTTGTCCGTCGTGAAGCAAGGCACGATAAAACACGTGATATCTTGTTTATTGTCACTGGGATTACATCAGGATACGTCGAGAAAAGAATAGGAAATGAATGGGTTAATATCTCAACGCCACCACCGGTGTCGTCGTCACCAAAAGTATTACTTGAGTTCTTCGAACAGCGATTAATAAAGCAGACGGATGAAATTCGATGGATTCCTCCGAGTGGTGTCGGACATACTGTTACAGCCTTCTCAATTCGGGGATGGGATGGGCTGGGGGTTTCCCTATCAGACTCCCTGCTCAATGTTGAACTCTAAGTCTCTTTTGTCAGGTTTCTTTTGTCGGTGTCGATGAGTGGACGTGTGTGGCATGGAGCCAGAAACTAGGAAAGGCAATGCAAAACAAGCGTGGTATGCTGTTTCACAGGCTACCTTACGAGGAACGATACGTTATCGTATCACCCATAAGGAAATCTCTCCTAAGATATTTTGAGTGGAAATAATCACAATTGAGTACATGAATTTTATGACTATGTCTAATCTGAAAAAATATATTGGTCTCGTTATCTTTATTGGTGTAAGTGGGGTTCTCTTCACGATCAATCTGACGAGGGCCCATGCAGGAGAATACGTGTCTTTTTCACGCTGGGTGGAGCTTCGAAGCTCGCGCAGCACCATCCATCATCAAGTTACGCTCAGCGACACCTTTCGTGAACGTTTCTCGCAGCCATTGCTGAGAGGTCCAAAGGCAATTGTGTATTCACCGGAACGTTCAACCTGTCTCATAAAGTATGATTTCACAAATCCAGTAGCCAGCGGGATCGCGGGCACTCTTCATGTTCGGCTTCCAGACTCAGAAAAAACAATGAACCTAAATGTGGGAGCTGCATGTGCAGCACTCATTCCAGGGCATATTTTGCGAGATGGGCCACCGACTGGAGATGATGGAACCACCGTCTATGAAGTTCGTAACATTGTGCCAAAGACAGCAGATCAGGAATCAATGTTGTTTCTTTGTCTGCCAATTGAATATCGGCATCATGACGAACAAGTGATTCCAGATGAAAACAGTCGTTCACTCCTTGTTTTGCAAGAAGAAAAACTCAATGCCGATGCAACAGCCTTCGGCTTAGTGGATGACTTTGGGACAAATGGAGCAACGCCTGGAAAAAAATATCATCAAGTTCTATCGGTGCAGGTTCAACAATAGTGCATAAAAAGAAGGGGTCGTGAGCAATGCCCACGACCCCTCGTCAAAAAGAATTTCACATTGAAGTCTTATGGCAGAAGAACGGCATCGATGACGTGAATCGTGCCATTGCTTGCTCGAATGTCTGCCTTGACAACATTTGCGTCGCCGACCTTGACTCCGCCACCAGAGACTGAAACAGGAACATCAGAACCTTCTACAGTCTTTGCGGACTTTAGTTTCGATACCTTTTTGGATGAAACTTTTCCGGGAACGACATGGTAAGTAAGGACTTTTACAAGCTTGTCCTTATTTTCTGGCTTGAGAAGATTCTCAACGGTACCTTTTGGAAGTTTTGCAAAAGCTTCATTTGTTGGAGCGAAAACGGTGAACTCACCTCCAGAAAGAGTCTTAGCAAGTCCTGCAGCCTTTACTGCAGCAACCAAAGTACTGAAATCAGCATTGTTTGCAGCATTTTCAACAATAGTTTTATCACAGGTACCACAGCCAGCCATTGATGGTTGGGACATGCCTACCATAAGACCAGCAACAGCAATCATTGCAAGAGAACGCAACATTATTTAGTCCTTCGTAAGGCAACCGTTGAAAGGTTGCAGAAAAGTAAAACAACTAACTTGTAAATGTATCAGTGATACAGATGAGCTATTGTAGTCCTCAATGTGCTGAAAAGGAGCCCCCCTTAGTTTTTTTTAAAAAAAGGACACGGTGCGTGAGATCGCCCGGTCTGGGTTGTCGGCTGGTGTACGTTTTACTGGATAGAAAATGGTTTTTTTTATCCAGGCAAGCATGTATGACAAGGTGATGAGGTGACCATCGAAAGACCTTGTGTTAGCGTCTGATTAGAGTATTCGGCCAAGTCGCCATAGCTGAAAAAGCACGTATGCTATTCCGGGAGTTGTATACAGAATGGTGTACCAACACTGAGTTTTCTTGACCTGAACCCAGCACGCGAGGCTGAATGCGATACACCCTATGAAGAGTAGAGCTGCCTGTGCTGCAAACATCATATGGGGGACAGGTCCACCGTCTCCTGGAAAAATTATTGGAATGAGAAACCACTCAAGCCAAGCGATGACAGCCCAGAGAACAGCTAATAAACCAATAATGTGTGGGAATGACTTGGGCGTGAAAAATATAGACATTTTTCCAGACAACCTTGACGGCAGTTGAAGATGAACAAAGCTTTTTCATGCGTTGGTAGTGAGTGATCGCCGCATAAAGTGATATATGACGCACACTGTGTACACATCAGTTGTTTGATAACGTTTTTTCATCAACGTTCTCAGACTGCATAAGAGTTGCCGGGCCAGAAAGATATCCCAATGAAACCAGGAACTGATCGACGTCATGCATGGTTTCTTCATACATTTCATTAAAAAAACCATGGGATTGGTTTTCATACCAGACAAGATCGCAGCGTCCTCCAACGTTTTCGATTTTCTCACGAAACTGTTCTCCAGTTTCTACAGGAATCAGTTTGTCTTTTGTCCCACAAATAAAAATGGTTGGAGGAATTCCTGCCTTGATGTTATGCAGAGGAGAAAACTGCTTCCAATAGGGTTCGACTCGATTGTGTCCATAACCATTCGTACTGTTGTCAATTACGGGATTGAAAAGTATTAGGGCTTGTGGACGTGGACTGATCGAGGAATCGTCACCATCTTCATCAAATGCAGTAATGGTGGCAGTGGCTGCCGCAACATGTCCACCAGCAGATCCACCACCTGCAATGATTTTATTTGGGTCAACACCCAGATCGTTCGCATGACTTCGAATCCAGCGGACTGCAGACTTGCCGTCACTCACGCATACCTTAGGCTCTGTCTTATGTTTTTTATTGACCCGATAATCAGCACAAAACGCTACCATGCCACGAGAAGCAAGATACTCTGCATGGCGAGAAAACTGTGTATAACTGCCCGAATTCCAACTTCCACCAAAGAAAAAGACAACTGCAGGACGTGTGTCGGTTGGCTTCCAGTTTTCTGGATAAAACGCATGAAGGAACAATGTTCCTTGTGGTGTTTCTTTGTAGGCGATGCTTTGATCGGGAGATGGATTCGTTTCAGCATATAGCGTTGTGGCCACGAAGCATGTGACGAATAATAACATTGGATATTTCATACGTGACCACCATTCATGTGAAGACGGAAAATTTGATATTGAAGGCATGAATTTTTCTTTAACCTAATAAAAACACACTCAGAAGTCATGCAAAACAGCCACACTGTATGTATCCGTGGGATTTCTATGCGAACTGACCAATGAGAATGATAAAGCTCAGTTGTGCAGCGTGCCTGCGTCAACTACATCGCCTTGTTCGGCAGTGTTCCAAACCTATTGTGACGGCCGGTTGCGTCGCTTTATATCGCATTCCATATTGGTTTGCCCAAGAAGATGCTCAGTTTTTCGGCATCCTTCAACAGCCTTTCCTTATCTCCGTGTCGCACCACGCTCACTTGCGATCCATCACCGATGACAATATTCATTTCATGGGTGTCTCTATTACTTTGTCCCAGTGGTCTGTGAATGGGTTTTGACGAGTTTATAGAGAAACTGTTTGGCATGAACTTCATCAAGCAGGGCAATCTTTCTGGCTGAATCCTTTTCGTGTATCAAACACGAAAGGAATTGATCCAAGAGGACATCATGAGCGTGCCTATGCTGAAAAAGATGACTCCGGGCACAAGAGAGGTGGACTCTTCACTGCATGACCGAGGAAGCACATGCTAATCATCAAGATCGCAACAGAGACCACATAGGCCTTGATCGTCTTCCGGAATTCAAGCTGGTGCGGAGAAGCCTCAACCAACTTGTGCGTGGCAATCTTGGTGTATCCGCTGCTTCCGGGATCCCACCCCGTCTTCATGGCTACTGAATCGTCTAACAATGCAGGATCACAAGAGCTTTTCTCCTCTTCTCTGGTGTGTGGAGTGCACATGATGTTTGCTCATGTGCCTTCTTACCGAACAATATGATTAACAGCACGAGATTTTCTTTGCATCTCGATACACCATCAGGGAGAGGCGTCACGTGTCTTAATCTGAATAGCATTGAACATAGAGAGAGAGCTGCCATCACGCCTGCTCGTAATTTTCATTGGAATGCCAGATTCAACCTCAACCAGGTAACGAATGTACTGGTTTCCTTCTTCCAGATTTCGCTCTCGATAGTGCGTTGATCCATCGTTGAGTGTCTTTTTGCCAGTATAGAGTTTGCCCGCAGATCGTATCTCAATGGCAGCGTTTTGTTCTGGCGCATCACCATGCGCGAGGACAAAGACCTGATACATTCCAGCCGGAAGATTTTTCAGTGTGACTGACAAATCAACGCAACGACAGTTATGGTAAATGTACGCGTGATACACATCAAAGTTACCCGGGATGCCCCATTCACCATCATTTTCTGATATTTTCAGCTTAATATCAGAAGGCGTTCCATCGGCCATTTGGAGATGCTTTTTTTTTCGCTCACCGACGTCGACGAGAGTCCAAATATCATGTTTGCCTCCGACAACACCATTCGGGGGTCCGCCCTCTGGCCGCTTGCCAAAATTGATATTGAGAATTGAATGTGCGTTCTTCGAGAAACGAGTGGTTTTTGAGGTGTGTGTCTCACTTGTGTTTCGTGAGTTTTTGATGCGTCGATCAGGTGTCGAGTTTCGAAAAGGAGTATCTCTGTTGTCTTCTTTGGTGCCTGATGCCGTCGCAATCGTGGGTTCGGTAAGGGAGGGTGCACGGTCGTGCTTGTTCTCAAGAAAAAGGGCTACTGCGAAAGTGATTGAATATGCAGCGAGAGCATGTGGAGTCATCATGATGTGGCTCGCAGGAGAAAGGGTCTTAAAGCACTATCATACCTCAGGATGAACAAAGCCCCAAAGGTCTTCACGGGTGATATAAGTTTTCATTTCAGTATGCATGATTGCAAGGCATCAGAGCGTGTAGAACATCTTGTAGCAATTGCTATTGAGGCTAGACAGTCAGTGACGTCTCCTCTCAATAAGTAGTACATGAACGAGTTTCGCATTCCTTAAGGATTGCACGACAGACTCAGATGAGCGCATTGAGGAGAATCATTTTGTCTGTTGGTGCCAAGTACGTGTGACGTGGAATTGCTGTAGGGATGTAACAGAGAAAATGAGATAGACTACGTGTTGTTTCAGAGATGGAAATGTTCTCTCTTCGCTAGTTTTTGCAAGTTCAAGAATATTATTGCAGGCATCCATACAAGTAGTTAGCCATCAAAGATGATCAGTTCACGCACGTCAGACATTGAAGGAAAATCAATGGTACGACTTGGAATCGTCGTACGCGTTTTGGGAGTGAGTATCATCATTGTTGCAAGTCTGCGTACAGGGCTTGGGCTCATGATTGGCATCCGAACTCTGTTGCCACTCTACCTGGTGTCGGTTGTTTTGTTATGGATTGGTGGAGTGTTGAAGGGTCTCGATATCAGGAGGATGGAGACAGCTATCGAGGTGTACGATCAGGATAAATCGTGACAGATGAACGAAGTGTGGCCTTTGGGAGGCAGTATGGACGGAATCATTTGACGTCGAGCATGCCTTTGGATCTGGTGATGGGCTGTATTCTTAAGCAGGGTCTGATCTATTTTTTGGAAAGACGTTTGTCGGCAGCTTGTCTGTATACGTTGAGTGTGAATGCTCATTGACTGGGCGGGTGTCAACTGACGCCCGCCCAGTATTGCGAGGCGTGATTAGATATCATGAATGATCATCGATACCCCCCTTCTTAAAGGTTGGCAAATTGCCACCCAGATCAACAGTAGACTGGCCGGTTGTTTGCATTGAACTGTCGAACGTCACGCACATGGGATCGCCTGGCACAGAACTCTCCCATGCTCGAAACACGGCATCCACAGCACCAGTCTCTTTTGTGTTCTCCTCATGTTCAGGTGGATCGGTGTCACCACCTTGAACAAGAAGGTCTTTGGGTGGCAAATAGCCTTGATAATCAACCGGTTTTCCGTCGGGGCCGTAATCGATAACCCCATAGGTTGGATGCGCGGGTACTGCGCCCGGACCCTTGAGCCCACTCTCCGAATCACTTGGATCACGATCACCACCCTGCACGATCACGCCACGGTAAGGTGCTGGATCGGTGGTACTTGTGCCACCTGGCCTACCAAGGCCACCCTGTCTGGGATCAGGGCCGTTACCACTTGGGAATGGGTCATCATTTCGAGATTCTTCTGACTGTCGACTCTGGTTGTCACCGTTCTCATCATCTTTTTCCTCTTCATCTTCTTCATCGTCTTCCCAGAACCAGGTTATGCCGTCATCGTCATCGTCATTGGAACTGTCGTCCTCCTCGCTCTCATCATCGTCTTCCCAAGCCCAGACGAGTTTGTCATCAGGATCAAGCGGTCCACTGCTTTCACCATTATCATCCCAAGCCCAGGTTAGCTTGTCAGTGTTATCACCACTTTCCTGCTGTGTGTTATTTGAATCCTCTCCTGTATCCTCAAGGTTGTAATACGGGAGTCCTCCCGCTCCAGTCTGCCAGCCTTTCCCATCAGTAGCAGTATTATTTCCATCAGCAGTATTGTTTGTATCGATAAACAGTAGCTTCAATTCTTGTTCGAAAAAATCGTTAAACAATTCATCATAATTAGTATCTTCAGGGGTGTAGCCAAGGCTGTCCAATTGTTTCCAGGCTCGAGCAGCGGCATCAGCAGTTTTCTCATCCGCTCCCGTTTTTAGAAAATCAAGCACTGTAAATTGGCAATCCGTATTCTCAAGGGCAGCACATTGCTGCCATGTGAAATCATATGGAGAATCCCCGCAGAGCATTCGACGGCCTTCGAGTTGCTCGATGTGAAGGTGTCTCCTGTGCATGTGTTGTCTGTTCTGTTGACGACTGCGCCATGAGTGTTTGGTGTATCTTCGCATCGTTTTCTCCTCATGTGATTCATATTTGTTGTTTGAGTATGCACGCATTAATCGGCATATCTCTTTAGGCGTATTGGAGATACGACTGTTACATTCCGTTTGGCAGACAGTCTCAGAAAGATGTAGTTAAAAATATTCTTCGTCTGGAATGTCCCGCAGGTGAGTCTTTTTTGAAAAAGAGGAGCACGCTGTGTTTATGGATTGTGGGACGCAAGATCCTTGATTCTTTAAGAAATAGTCGTAGTGATCTGAGCACTCAGGGTGTGAGATGTCAGAAAAGCACAGTGGCCCCAATGAGAATTCATTGGAGCCACTGATTGTCGACAGTCAGAATGTCCCTTTCACGTTATGACGAAGGAGGGTTGGACGAACTTGTTGGCATTGCACTGGGAGAACCAGGCAGCAACTCAATTGGAAGAATAACTGCCGGCTCACCCGACGCAGTGAGGACAAGAAGTTCTGCCCGTGTAGCCTGCGCAAGTGCGACTGAGCCGATGGTTGCCTTGAATCCCTCTTCATTCCAATCATGAACAGCACATGGAACAAAGACCGCTCCGACTCGTATGGCTACACGCCCTTCCTTCTCGCCGAGCCCTTTGGCTGGAAGTTGGAAGGTGCTGCCTGCATGTAATTGAGTGAGTGGTTCATGAGTGTCTCGAGAATCAGTGGCGGTGGTGTTGGCTTCAGTCGAAGACTCCTCACTGAGTGAGATATTTTGTTCAACAACAGTGTGATTCTCTGATGGAGTTTCAACAGGATAGGCAACTGGTTGGCTTACCGTTACACAGTCCTGAACATAGTGACAAGGACGGTCACGCAATCCATCGAAGATGAGCCCGATCGCAATCCAGTCCCAGACCGTTGGATTCCACGGCTGTGGTGCCCAAGGGTTTGGTAGTGGAGGACAAAAAACAGGTCCTACGCCCAGAGCC
>JBDOMS010000168.1:0-8972 GCA_039831735.1 Pirellulales bacterium | reverse complement strand
ATCAGCTAACAGTCGATCCACCTCTGGTTTTTCATGATCTGGAAGTTCACCCAGAGCATAGGCTGTAATCTTCGCCTCGAACCGCTCCTGTTCTGTAGAAGTGATTTCTTCCTCGATATCCAATGATTTATTTTGCTTGGTGTTCATGATTTTCCCTCACTTACGTGTTGTGCAGGAAGCAGTGGCCTTAAAAGTGGGTGACGACGTAGAGCAGTGAGACCGCGGTGAACAAGAACTCGCACATGACCCGCCGAACGATCAGTAATTCCTGCGATCTCATTATGCGTGAAACCTTCACACCAAAGATCAAGAACATCTCTTTGTGAAGCAGGAAGTGTTTTCACAAGTGACCTCACTTGCACAACTAACTCTTTTGCTTCGGCAACGGATGCTGGGTCATCAGTCGGATGCATAGCTTCTGAACGGGAGTGAATCTGTTCAGTTGAATCACCTATGAGTTTCTGCCGGTCGGCATGCCGTAGGTAATCGATCGCTTTATTGCGACAGACTCTGAAAAGCCATGGGGCAACGCGCCCCTGAAGACTCGCTTGCGATTGCTCGCAGAGCTTCAAAAATGCATGTTGGACAACATCTGTGGCAAGATCGATATCACCTACGAGCCGTCGAGCGTATCGCTGTAACGGAAGTTCGTAGAGATCAACCGCCTCCAGTACCCAACCTTGGGAATCACTTCTTGCGGACATGGTTCTGATCCTAAAAAAGACTCACATACCTGCTTCTTGTTCTCAACAAAAGTCTGACTGCTCATCTTCTCTTACAACGATGACAGATATGATCTGTTACAAAAAGTATTAAAAAGAAAACCGGCCGGAAAGAACACTCCCGGCCGGCTTTGAATCTGAACTGAGTCGAATTGCTGCCTGTGACCTGCAATTCGAGATTTTAGGAACTAGAAACCGACATAGGTAACAAGGATATCTCCACAGGCTTGAAAGCGGACGATAACTGAACACCCACCGCAATAGTCATATCGCACCTGGCCACATCCAAAAAGGGTGCAACGCGAACTTTCGCAGGGACAGCCTTGACAGCACATTGGCAGGCATACTGGAACGTCCACTGAGCAACACGTTTCTGGGCTTGTGACACATAGAACCGTCTCATAAGTTGGTTCTTCGCAGCACCCACAACCTTGCTTACGCTTGTGTCGACACGCATGCTTGTGATGATACTTTATGCATGGACACTGAGAACAGCATGGCGCGGCACCACATGAGGGTTCAAACCCGCATGATGGCTCACAGCCGCAGGTAGGTTCCATAGCGCATGTAGGCTCAAACTGCGTACAACCAATTTGTTCAGCACAACAGGTGGGCTCGGCAGCACAGCCTGGCTCACAGTGACGACGATGATGACCGAAACCAGCATCGGCTGATGAGCCGATAGCGAACGACAAAACGGCAGCGATGCCGCAGAGAAAAAGCGAACGACTCATGATGCGAGCCTCCTGAAAAATGATTGGAGACCAGCGGTTCCGTGCCCACTGGTGAAACCATGATGAAAACCATGATTCCTCTCAACAATGGCACATTGGTAAGCGATGTCAAAGAAATCCGATTGTTTCGTCTGTCCTGACAATCCAACCGCCACGAACCTAACCGATATAATCGTTCAAGCCCGTAGCATCTGTCGAAATCGATCAAAAAGATATGCCGAATCATGAGGCCCTGCAGCCGCTTCTGGGTGGTATTGCACGCTCGCTGCATTGGCTGACTTGTGACGAAGACCTTCGATCGTTCCATCATTGAGATTGCGGTGAGTCACCTCGAGCTCTGATGGCAATGTTTTTTCATCCACCGCAAACCCATGGTTCTGAGATGTGATTTCTACTTTGCCAGTTGCCAGATCCATGACCGGTTGATTTGCCCCACGATGGCCAAAAACAAGCTTGAACGTCTTCGCACCACAGGCCAATGCAAGAAGCTGGTGCCCTAGACAAATACCAAACATGGGAAGTTTCCCAACAAGCTCACGAACGGTGTTCACACAATAATCAAGTGCTTCAGGATCCCCAGGGCCATTCGACAAAAACACTCCGTCTGGCTTGAGAGCTAATACATCTGCAGCCGTTGCTTTCCCAGGAAGAACTGTGACTCGACACCCAATACTGGCCAAGTGACGGGCAATATTCCACTTCATGCCATAGTCAAGTGCAACGACATGCTTCCCCTCTGCTGGAGGCTGTGCAACTGGAAGCACACCACCTTCGGCAGGCTGAGGCAACGGCTCTGCCCATTCATCAAGCGGCAACGTCCACTCGTTTTCTTCCTTTGGCATAACTTCTTGGACCAGATCACGGCCAATCAGGGGCGGTGCCTGAGTTGCCAGATGCACAAGTTTTTTTGCATCAAGTTCTTCGCTTGAAAGCACCCCAGTCATAGCTCCTCGAATTCTGAGCCGCCGAACGAGTGCTCGCGTATCAATACCTGTGAGGCCAACCACACCAGCCTTTGCCAAATAGTCATCCAAAGTACCCGTCGATGTAAAGTTGCTGGCGATCCGACTGGCTTCACGAACGACAAATCCTGCCATCTGCAGTTTTCCACTTTCAATGTCATCTGGATTGACACCGTAGTTCCCAATCTGCGGAGCAGTCATTGTCAGAATTTGACCTCGATACGAGGGATCCGTAAGGATCTCCTGATACCCTGTCATTGACGTATTGAAACAAACCTCGCCCGACACGGTACCTGAAGCACCAAAGGAATGACCGAAAAAAACTGTGCCGTCTTCAAGTGCCAGTGCAGCCTGTCTCAATGATTCATGCTCCCATAGAGGAAAATGTATGATACCGAAGCTTCGGGGGACGTGAAGGAGTAAATCTTACGGAAGTGTGGGCGAGGCCGTCACAAGAATATCTTCTGGGTTTTCAATCAGACGAAGCCCCCGAAAACGAACCTCTTGAGGCACCTTGTTTGAGTGAAGCTGTAACCCCAAAGGGCCACTTCCGCACAACTCTGGCTTGGGATCTGTCCAATCCAAAACCTCCTTGCCATTGACGGCCAATCGAATTTGACTTCCTACTGCAAGAATCTCCATCTGGTTCCAGTCATGCTGTCTGCCAATCGCCTTAGCCTTTCCATCCTGATCTCGACAAATACCATTTCGTCGATAGAGGTCAAATAAGCCCCAATTCGATGGAAACATGACAAGGTGTCCTTGATAGCTTGCAGACTCTCCATTTTTTTCAAACTTTTTTCCCCAGATAGCAACGCCTGAATGCATTTCACTAGTTACCAATTTCCCCTCAAAAAGAAGACGAAAATTATGATAGGACTTTTTAGTAAGAAGATAGGTACTCACCTTCGGACTGTTGTCTGCGGAGTTCCGACCAACAATCTCGGCATTTTCAATCGACCAATATCGGTCTATCTGCCCCTCCCACCCTTCAAAATCAAGACCATTGAAAAGTCGGACATCCCGACCACGTTCTTGCGGTGGCAAAGAGACACTACCAGCCCAATCAGAAGCAAGTTTCGATTCGGACGCGGATAGCTTGATGTCTCCAATAGGTTCACCATCTTTATCCAACTTGTGTGAGGCCCAGAGTAAGCCTCGTGTCACCATATCAAGATATCGATCATCTCCTACTGTTTCATTATTATGACCAAGAGATGTACTAAAAATACGAGTCTGTTTTGGACCATATTCATTTGCCCAAACAACTACAGCTGATTCCTTCGTTGGTTTGGCATCTGGATCAACTGGCTTTCCTTTTTTTCTCCTTGGAGGCGCTATTTGATGGCCAGTCGCAAGTGCAACAGCTGAAGGCATGACTTGAATGTTATTGTAAAGTTCCTCTTTAATCGTTGTCCAATCTGACAAACCGCGAACCGCTGGATGATTTTTTGCTGTAAAGGCAATATCAATTGGAGCTTGAGGGCCATGACCCGTTGACTGTAAACCGATCATTTCATACCAGCCAGCATTGTCCGCACCCGCTGAAACCGGTTCTCGAAAGTCACCCCATCGATATGAATGCATCGCACAATGAAGATTGACTGCCGGCACACCCTTTCGGTGAGCTGCAAGAATACGGGTTACGTAATCACGCTCCGTGACATTCGCACTACATTCATCATGCAGAACAATGTCATATCCCTGTGCCCAGTCTTCCTTTTCATAGATTTCAAAAACGGCGTTGGTAGATGTATCGGGATTGTATACAACGTCGACCTGACTTCTTACCCGATTCTCAATACCTTTTTTTAGGAGTTGCGTCTGCGTGGCATAGTCATGGCAGCATCCTCCTGCGACAAGAAGGACTTTTAGAGACTCAGCGGCTCCCACCGTTGACATCACATGTGAAATCAGCAGGGCAAGACAGGTAACGAGAATACGCATTGTTGAAGCTCCCAAGAAGAATAAACGACGCGACGAATATACCACAGAAAAATGACCATGTTTGGCATTAGCTCTGAGACCTTCTTTTCCTCAAACCGGCTGCAATCCTTCGGCCAGGCGCCGTCATCGCCATTTTTGACAGACTTGCGATCTCAACCCATCGTTGCCGACCTGTGGGTTTCTTTGGTCGACTGACGAAGATCTCCCGAATTGCACATTCAACTCGGTGATGAGTCACCGTATAAGACACCACGCCGACTTGACGACCACGTTTGAGTGCATGTCGTGGTCCTCTCGGAAAATCCCAGAGGCCATCCCACCACTCTCCCGGCCCACGTTGCTCCACCAGTACATTGTTTCTTTGTCTGAAAATAATTGCTGTCTCGGAAAGCTGTTTTTGCAGTCGAGTCTTCGGCTTCAGCGGAATCACATCGGTGCGATTTGTTTGAAAAGCAGTGCATTTTAGTTTCAGAGGGCACTTGCTGCAGATTGGTCTCTCCGGAGTACAAATCGTTGCCCCGAGATCCATGAGTGCTTGATTGAAGTGACCTGGTTTTTTTACAGGGACCAACTGTTCCGCTAGATCCCAAATTGGCTTATCACCACCCCGTCCATCGAGCGGAGCATCGTAACCAAAGAGTCTTGCAATCACTCTCCGTGAGTTTGCTTCGACAATCGGCGCCCGTATATCAAACGCAATCGAGGCAATAGCCCCCGCTGTATAGCGACCAATCCCAGGTAGCGCACACAGCGATTCGACAGTCTGCGGTATCTTGCCATCATGATTTCTTACTATTTCTTTTGCTGCAGCATGAAGTTGACGTGCACGCCGGTAGTAGCCAAGCCCTTCCCAATGTTTGAGAACCGTCTTTTCTTGAGCCCGTGACAGGTCAAGAACCGTGGGAAATCGCCTCATGAAGCGAAGAAAATAATCACACACACGATCTACTTGCGTCTGTTGAAGCATTATCTCGCTCACCCACACTGCATATGGATCATGCGATTGCCGGCGCCACGGTAAATCCCGTTTGGAACGCTCATACCACGCAAGAAGCGGCTTTACACATGCACGTTGGCATACTTTCGATTGCATCTCCATCTCCTTGTACCGCACGCCCCTTGCAAAACAGATTCTCATAGGTTTCAAGACGTAGTGTAGCCATTTTTAAAGAGCACCGTGATCTTCCTTTCCACGCCTTCACCTCGCCATCATATCAATCACCTTGATCAAATCCTTGGGCGATACACTCATTCCACAGATCCTCAAAGGTAAGATCATTCAGCCACCGTAAGTTCGAAATAGAAACAAGGATCTGGATAACGTTGCATGGTGATTCCGTCTGAGCAACCACCTTTATTTTCGGGCTCTTTCAAGGAAAAGAATCCCTTGCATAAAGCCGCAAAGAGTCACACCTATGTGCTCCGACCAATGTATTGCCATACTCTGGCTCAGGATATCTACAAATGAATGCAACTGCTCGATCCACCCAACCCTCTAGCCATTGAGCTTTGTATCAAGTAGGACTCCCATAACGGTTACTTTCCTTGATTGTCTATCCTTCTTCACACATGAGTTTCGCTATGGCTTTGCCTCGCTTCATTTCACTTGATGGCATTGACGGCTCTGGAAAGTCCTCTCAGATTGAACCTTTGGTGAAATGGTTAGAGCGCACTGGTGCAACTGTGACAACATGTCACGACCCTGGATCAACACCTGCTGGTACTGTAATTCGGGAAATATTACTCAATCGAGAAGATATCCACCTTACGCCAACCACTGAAATGTTCCTATACATGGCGGCACGTTCCCAACTGGTTCGACAGGTCATTGCACCAGCACTTGCCCGTGGCGAATGGGTTGTTTCAGATCGTTATCTTCTGTCCAATATCGTGTACCAAGGATATGCCGGTGGCTTAGACTCTGACCACATCCGTCAGGTGGGAAACATAGCAACGGAAGGGCTTCTTCCCGGACTGACTCTTGTTCTCGACATCGACCTTGAGTTATCAAAATCTCGACTCAATCGGCCACTTGATAAATTGGAAAACAGGGGAGAGGACTATCGAAGAAAACTTCGTACAGGCTACCTGACTGAAGCATCACACCACCCCAAAGCTATTCGTGTGATACGATCTGATCTACCAATGACCGAAGTGAGTCAACTCATTCAAGCCGCAGTCATCGATCGATATCCTGATTTGGCTCAATAAAGAGATCGTTATTTGGACCTAATCCATTTCTAGAAATTGGAAACCTCAATATGGGATGGCACACGATTCAAGGACATGATGCCATCGTTGAACGTTTTATCAGGGCATCTCATCAAAACCGTATTGCTGGTTCCTATCTTTTTGTCGGGCCGGCTGGTGTTGGAAAAACTACCTTTGCTCGAACACTTGCGCAAGCCCTTCTCTGCCAACAACCTCAACCCAGACTTATTGCCTGTGGCACATGCGCATCGTGTATACAAGCCACAGCAGGAAGTCACCCAGATATTGATATTGTTCAAAAACCAGAGGAACGTTCTTCAATTCCCATTGAAGCTTTTGTTGGTGACTCGAATCATCGAATGCGAGCAGGACTGTGTTGGCGCATAAAACTTCGGCCATCACTTGGTCATCGAAAAGCCGCTCTTATCCTGGATGCTGATACCTTACTCGTTGAAGCTGCCAACTGCCTCCTCAAGACACTCGAGGAGCCTCCAGATGGCTCCGTTATTATTTTGGTTGGAACATCACTCGAACGTCAGTTACCAACCATCCGTTCCAGATGTCAGATTGTTCGATTCCATCCGCTTACACCAGACAATATTTTCAACATACTGGAGCATGAGGCTGCTGCAAAAAATGAATCGTTTGACGCATCCTCATGTCGAAGTATCGCCGTCGCATCCAATGGCAGCCTTACTCGAGCACGCCTGCTTCTTGATCCTGAAGCAGTTCGTTTTCGGACTACGATAGTCGATATGTTGGGGCAGTCTCCCGTGAATGGAGTAGCATTATCTCAAGAAACACTTGCATTTGTTGAAGCGGCCGGAAAGGACGCTCCGGCAAAACGTGCTCGGCTCAAAATTGTTCTTGAGACAACTCTGGATTTTTTTCAGACCGTGCTCCGGCTGTCTGTAGCTCATTCATCTGGACAAGATAGGGCGTTCAGCAAAGCAGCTGCAGAATGGGCAAACAGGATAAGTAATCCAACTGAAAAAGCGTCGTTGCTTCTTGAACAGTCGCTAGATGCCCTTGATGCTGTTGATCGAAATGCAAATCTCGCTGTGCTTGTCGACGCATGGTCTGCTGTGATTGAAGCCCCTCAGCTTGCCAAAACTGTTAAGTAATAGCGGTTATGGAGTGCCAGTTCGATTTTCCCGGTCGTTCGTGTCGATCTTTTTTTGACGAGTGTTGAGCAAATCAACGCCTGATTCATCAATAGACTCAACGGCTGGGATTGGCATGGCTGACAGACGGGCGAAAGGAATCGTCACTGCTTCATTTCTAGCGGGTGTTGTACTCGCGGTATGTTGTGTGCTTCCAGGTGCGTGGGAGCCTGTTCCTGAACCCTTTTTTGGCCTCGAGGAATCAATCTCTGTTGCCGCACCGTTACCTCAAGAGCCAATTGTTTCTGAACCGACAGTCGTTCATTTATCACCCCCTGTCGGGAACCTTTCTTCTATGGCTGCCGCCATGCCAGCCGTTGTGAAGCCGGGCCCAAAACCAAAACGACTTGCATCTGCGAGTCCAAGCCTCCCTGCGAATTCGGTCGCAGTAAACCAGAATCATCAAGCGGACTCACGACCCATTCATGCTCCTCCAAAACCCTCACTGGATAAGGCCCCACAAACAATTATCAATAAAATGGGGCCACCCCACGCATCACCTCTAATTGTTGAACCTACAGCACCTGAATCACTCAAGTCACTCGTGACCCGGGTACAAATTCATCGCCTGACTGCGGAGGAACCAGCGAAGCCTGCATCTGTGAATGAAACGACTTCACAACCAGCACGCATCAAGTCTCCAGTAGCTGGAGAGTCTTTGGGTGCCGCGCCACTTCCAGGATCCACATGGACAGACCCTGACAGCGTGAACTGGACGAACCCGACACATCCCACCACTCAAACAACAGCCGATGACGGGACTGCAAAAGCTTCATCATCAGGCCCGGTTCGGCTTTTAGATCGCTTATTGAGCGGTGAACGAATCTTTAATCGTAATCGTAGAGAATCACATGAGACCTCTTCTCACCATGATCACTTAGACTCAATTCCAGATGTCCGACAGCCAGGGAGCATCTGGCCTCATCCAGCCACGCTTATTTCAGAACTTAATGAACTCCAAAAAAACTTTTCAGACAACCAGGCTAATCGTTCACAAAAAGAAATATCTCCTTGGGCTCAAGACACGCTCATTGTTCTTGGAAACATTTTGACAACGTCTGGCCCACGGGATCCGATCGCAGCACCCTTACTCATCAACCTTGGAGAAACTGTCCATGTCGGTATGGAACTGGCTGATCGCTCGAGTGAAGGAAAACTTGCTACCTCCACTCGTCGAGCAGCTTTAGCAGTGTCTCGTCGAGTTGCTGTATGGCGAGCAATTGCCGGCATGCT
>JBDOMS010000313.1:0-9006 GCA_039831735.1 Pirellulales bacterium | reverse complement strand
CAGATAAAAGGTTGGCAGAAGATCAACGGCTGACACCAATGACTCATGATCCGTCGCACCAGCTTGAATTGTTCCCGGCCAACGTGCAATAAACGGCACACCAATGCCACCTTCAAAAAGGGCTGCCTTGTACCCCTTTCGACCACCTGTGATACCCTTCGATGCACCAATACCAAAGCCAGCACCTGTCGCTGTATCGTATGTCAACTGCAATGCCGTGGGACTTGCCGCACGAGCCGGCCCATTGTCAGAACTAAACACAACCAACGTCGATTCACAAAGCCCAAGAGTATCAAGTGCATCCAGAAGTTTGCCGATTCGATCATCTGCGTGAGCAAGAGTTGCGGCATAAATATTGTCAGGTTCATCAAGATCGCGAAACCACCAACGGTATTTTGGCAAAACATGAAATGGAGTATGGGGCTCGTGCATCCACAGATTTATAAAAAATGGTTTTTTCTTTTTTTGTGATGCAACGATGAAATCAATGGCGTGATCCACATCTTTGTGCACGGGCATCTGCTCACCAGCACAGTTGAAGGCTCCATAGGTGTCATACCCATATTCACTCGGGAGCGGTGAATCAGGAATCATGTCATTTGCAAGATGCCATTTCCCAAAATGTGCAGTTGCATATCCTGCTTTTTGCAGCATACGAGGCAGTGTGGCTGCCTGAGGATCCAACCAGTCAGGCATGTTTCTCTTTTGATTTTGTTCTACCCATGCAAAATGTCCATTAATGTTATATCGAGCGGGAAAGTGCCCCGTAAGAATAGCCGTCCGACTTGGAGAACATACGCCACTTGCAACAGTAAATCGATGAAAATCTGTTCCTTCTCTGGCAAGCCGATCGATGTTCGGAGTTTTGACATACGGATGGCCATGGCAGCTGAGATCTCCCCATCCCCAATCATCTGCAAAAATAAAAACAATATTTGGTCGCTCATCTGCCTGCCCAACAACGGCAGCACACATGACCAGCAACAACATCATTCGAGAAGTCACGCGACACAACCAGACCATATCTTGCCTCTCTTATGCACCAGCCTAGTCAATAAGCTGAATTGTTTTCAGCATTGATTGCCCCTGATCCGAGGTTAAATCAATCACTTCACGACTCTTTGTATCAACAAGTGTAATTTCAAAAGTAGAAATTTTTCGCCATGCAAATGCTCTGGCATTCTTTGGATCCGTTGGCTCAAAGTCTGCAGCAGCAATTTCCATCCTCTGAATCCCATGGCCGGAAATTGGTCGTGAAACACTGAAGCTTCCGATATCACGTCCGTTGCCCAAAAACTTGCTGTCCGCGTTGCAACGAATAACCAGATTCCGTCCCTGCGCGTCCACCTCAAGCAATAATTTTTTGGAATCAGATCGATCGATTGAGGGATTCTGGAATTTATATGTTTTGATACTTCGCTGGTTCCGCGACCCCCAATCGACACTGCCTCGTTCAAAATCCTCAAAAACAATAGTTGGATCGATAAGCTTTGCAAGTGATGCCACATTTACGTTTTTAGGCATAAATATCTGTTCTTGTGAATTCAGCGTAAACGTTTCTGTCTCCCCTCGCTCAAGCTGACGCTTTTGATTAAGGCGGTATCGACACAGCGCAAAGACATAGAGCGGCAAATCCTCATAAATTGGCATGCTGACAGACCATGTCTTTCCTGAAGGACCTGCATCCGCTCGATTCCAAAAACGGGTTCTCGCGTTGGGGTCGTAGCTGTAATAGATCTCAGTATCAACAAGCCGCTCGAGATCCTTGGGCACAACCGAGAAGTGTGCCTGCTGCCCTTCGATTCTGAGAGACGAAGACGGTGTTGATGGGATCTTCTGATCAATTCCCTTGAGGAACTGATCGAACCACAGATTCAATAAAACCCACTGCTCAGGACCAGGGCCGTGATTGAAATGCACATTTGTACTGACGCGCCACTCAATACCTGGTTGCAGAAGTTGCATGGATCGATAGATTCGATCAAATGCACTATGAAAATCATTTGATGAACTTATAAAACAGACCGGGCATTTCACGAGTGGCCAATACCCACTGGCATCAATTGTCTTTCGATACAGATCTGGATCTCTAAAGTGCGTTCGAAGACTGCTCCCCGCAATTCCTGGAAAATCAATATCTTTGAACCCTGTTCCACCGACAAATGGCACAACCGCTTTCAACCGAGAATCGATTGCTGTGAGCGCTGTAATCATGCCTCCCATCGAATACCCTGAAAAACCAATACGAGTGGAATCGACTTCTGGTTGTTGCTCAAGGAACGTGATTGCCCTACGAGCGGCAACTGCCAGAAGGAACCAATTCGCATTTCTTGGGCTCGAAACTGGGTCAATTGAAAACGCATCTGGCTGGAGGTCCCTCTTCCAATGCTGGCGCAGTGCCTTTGCGTAGAAACTTGGACCTTGCGTGGGGTCAACGGCTCCCCAATCAGTATTTTGCTCAATGCCTTGCTCAAGCGGCCTACCCAACCAATTGATATCAACAGTCGCATACCCTTGTTTGGCAAAATAGATACTCCGATTTCTTTCGGCTCGCTGCCCTCCACCGTGGCTCCAGACAAACGCTGGTTTTTTTCCTGCAGATACCGGAAACGAGTAATACCCAGCAATCCGCGCGACCGAACCACGAAAGGTCCCCACAGTAAATATGATGTAGCGGGTAATGACTCCCTGCGATTTCCACTCTTTGATGATTTCTACATCGAGAGGCTCTTGGCGGGCATCATAGTTTTCCCAAAGTGTGGAGACGCTTTGAGGAACTTCACCAGCAACACTGTATGGAACAAATGTATCATCAGCGGAAACTTGCCACGTAGCACCACTGATGACCAACCACAAAAAACATTGAAATCGACAGCACCGAACTGCATGGAACACATTAGCCATATGACAATCACACCTCATGGAAAGTGTTGAAAGAAGGTTGCTCAGGATCCAGCATGTCATACGGAAAGATTATTCTCACTTCAAGCAGACCACCCCGACAACACGTCGTAGAGTACTATGGGGTACAGACTCCTTCCTTCCACACTAGTCTGATGACATCTCAAGTGAGACTGGCTTCATACCCGGCTGCACATCTACAGTAAGTCCTGAAAGTTGCGGACTGGCGTATTTTGCTGGGGTTGCCAACTCAAAATCTGAACTTCCTTCTTCATCTTCTTCATTTGAAACGGGTTTTTCGGGTGATATCTCTTTGGTAATCGCAACACGATTGATACCCACGTGCGCTCCAGTTTCTTTGGCTAATTTGAACTGTCCCTGACTATCCGTTTGGGCTACAGCAGGTCTCCCTCCAGCTGGTGGTTGAAATAGAACACTTGCTCCACCAATCGGCTTCCCATCCAACGTAACTGTACCTTCAACAGAAACAAGGACGGGACCGCTATTACCACAGCCAGGCAGGCCAGAAAGGCATACAAGCAGTACACAGCAAAGAAACATTCTTATCTTTTGAAAACTCACAACACGGTCTCCGTGGGCATAGACATACGACAGCAATGTCTGAACAACAAAGCCAGCTAGCTTATACTATGAACACACTACACGTTATGGAATAGATGCTACTTTGCCATCATCTTTTCCACCGAGATACTGATATGTCTGGTGATCGATGGTCTCTTGAAGAAAATGAACGGACCCGTCTCCAAACACAAACTGACATCCTCCGGGATGTCTCGACTTAAAGGCGAATTCTGTACTCCAGTTACCCCACCACGCGCAATTTCCATTTGATTTATCACGCGTGCAGCTATCGTAGTTTATTGGATAGATAGTGCTGATCATACCCTGAGTGCAGCTGGCATGCGCCCATCCGCGTGA
Organism: Pirellulales bacterium; assembly: GCA_039831735.1. Taxonomy (GTDB): domain Bacteria; phylum Planctomycetota; class Planctomycetia; order Pirellulales; family UBA1268; genus CACORA01. Next base: position 5,166 of record JBDOMS010000313.1, on the reverse strand, counting down.
GATATGCAACGTGCAGTCCGGCCTGACTTCACCCATAAAAATTGTCTTTGAAAGTCCATCCTCAACGTCGCGCACTGTACACTGAAAAAACCTCCCCAGCCTCGTAAACGGACCTGCGGGTGTCCGATCACTCGCACTCAACTTATAAGCATCCCAAGCAGCCCGTTCAGAGCACGACCCAGACGGATTATTACCAGTCCGTGATGGTCCTTTCGATGCAGAGTATGAGAATGTCGCCAGATTACCCGGCGCAATACCATTCATTGCAACATCATTGTAGGGCGATGAATCATCTGATGGACATCGAAAAGAATTAATAACAGTCCCTGCTATGTAGGGTGACCCACTCGCTGGTGCTGGTGAGAACTGCTGATACGCGATGGTCTTGCTGTCATCAAACGCATCATAAAGCGTCGACTGCTCAACGAAGGGTAACACGTAGTACAAGAGAGATCCCCTGTTTTTTGACCAGTTCTTCGCTTTTGTATTGTTGGTATACCAAATACCTCCAGGAGGAAACTTCTTGTTGCTGTCATGATACGTCTGAAGACCGAGGCCAAGTTGCTTGAGATTATTGGTACAGGCGGACCGGCGTGATGCCTCACGTGCACTTTGTACAGCAGGAAGTAATAACCCAATCAATACTCCAATGATGGCAATCACAACAAGCAATTCAACTAAAGTAAAACCAGATCGTGGTCGTTTTGCACTCGTTGATAAAATCATGATAACAAGACTCCAAAAAATAAGTGATCAAGTATCTAAGCCGAGACTGTGATCTCATTCTTAATAGATGTAATAACAGACCCGCGAGATTGTATCACCACAGATTCTATACTTTCAAACCGACGACTCTCTTCAATGCGCAACCTACACGTGACCGACAGAACCTCTTCAACAAGCCAAGACGTAAACCGCTGAAAACAACAGCCATTCCCCCCTTTCTGAACTGCTCCATCTTCGTCATGGAATCCCGACATGGACTACGTTATACTCGGTGGCTGGAAGGTTCATCCGTCTCGATATCAAGTGTCCCTCGCGGTCACTCGGCCCAACCTCGCGAAAGCAAAGGTGGTAACTCATTCTGGCAACAGAGTGAGAGGATGTGCATCGACCTATGGTTCTCCATTCGTCGATGAAGCTTTCGAAGGATCCATGGTGGATTCCGAGAATGCCCTTCCTTTCCATATGACGGAAAGGACGTGCTACATGGTTATTGGATTTCCCTCTTTACGTATCGACTCTGCCAACCAGACGCATCATCTTTGGAATAACAATGGTGTCTGGTGGGTACACTTTACCTTGCATTTCGATAACCGGAAACGACGCGTGCGACGCTCCTTGCAGACGCGATCACTCAGCGAGGCTATTGAGCGACGAGATGCACTTCTGATGAAAATTGAACACGAAGGAGAATGCATTCCCGACCGTAGTTCCACCACGTGTGATCACTGCTCCTGGATCTAACAACACTTGCTTAAATGTAGAAGGAACCCCGTCACAATGAAATCTCTTACAAAACATCTGACCTTTCATCTGCCTGAACGCATGGGATTTGAGAATATTACGCCTGAAGTCGAAAAACTTGTGCAACAATCTGGCATTCAGGAAGGTTTGTGTCTTGTCAATGCAATGCACATTACTGCATCTGTGTTTATCAATGATGACGAATCAGGGCTTCATAACGACTACAAGAAATGGCTAGAGTCACTCGCACCCTTTGATGCCTCACCTCAGCGATACGCCCACAATCGAACCGGTGAAGATAATGCCGACGCACACATGAAGCGACAAATAATGGGCCGAGAGGTTGTCATTGCGATCACTCAAGGACAGCTAGATTTTGGTCCATGGGAGCAAATCTTTTATGGGGAGTTTGATGGTCGCCGGCCAAAACGGGTTCTCATCAAACTGATTGGAGAGTGATGCCAAAACCGCAAACAATTCTATGCCATCTATGGACAACAGCCCGCAAAACGGTAATCGCTCCACAGTGGCACGAATTTTCCCCGCTCGTATTGCCAATAATTCCCACCACTGTGAATGACTTCAACACGATGGTCACCGTGCCACTCCCACCGCTGACTCGTCTCTAAATCAAGAATATGTCCAACCGAGATAACGCCGTTAAGCTCCCACTTTCCATCCTCACCAAGCACCATGGAAGCACTTGAGCCCTGGATAATATAAAGTCTTGCAATATCTGGCGCACGTTGCTCAAGGACCTCAAGTCCCTCTTCGATACTTATTGTCAAATCAAAAAGATTTGCTCGCTGAATCGATCCAGGGCCAATGGCAAACTCCAATTTTTCCCCATTATCATCGACCTTACTCCACACCCAGCGATCCAGAATAGGACTAAAACGATAATACACATGCAGCGGCTTGAGTTTATCGATCTGAATGAGACTAAACGTTTCATTGACCAGATCGTAACGATAGACAGCAGAACGATCAAAATGTGGAGAACCAGCCTTCAGTGGTACGTCAGCCGCCATACATGGGATGACACCAAACATGATCGCACACACTATTCCAACAAACGACCAACACACCCAACCGTTTCGATTTTCATAACAACGCATATAACTCATCCTTTCAAGAACATAGTAATTGGCCGTCACCTAATTTCCACCTTCTAAAAATGGAACGATTTGTGTTGTACGTCCTGAGCAAAACAGCCGCTGGCTTGCCCGAGTCGAGGGCAGCAAAGCCTGTTCTCGACTGTAAAATACTCTGAGTTGTGAGGCGCGAATACCCAGGGCACGCCGTACCTTGCCAAGTTTCCAAGTGCGCATGTCTTCAGTTATCAACTGATGAAAATTCTTGATTCCCACCCGCTGGCCAGCTTCAAGGCCAAGATCATAGGCAACCAACAACGGCCATGGGATTCGATAGGGATCCGGGTAGAGATAGGCGACAGTCACCTTGAAAAAAAACTGTTCTGCGCGCCTAACTGCATGTGTGCTTCCCATGGTGAAACCAATGACGAATGCCTCATCCTGTGCAAGCAGTCCCCGACCAAGAAGAACATGGATGCTATCGTGAACCCCAAGATCAACAGCACCGTGCAAATGCAACCAACCATTTGGATTTTCAAGAAGCCGTACAATCCACGGGATGGCTGTTGGTGGTGATGCAGGTAATGTTGCGAGGACGTCACCCAATGTTTCATGATCATTGTCGAGTCCAGGAAACCATTCCTGCCATCGCAACGTGTGTTTACGTACACCGACGTTGCATTCATACTTTTGGCTCTGTCTTCGCGCTACCATTTTTTCACCTCCAAACCATTTTAGAGGCACCACGGCACGTCACTCAAAAATGAGTAGACATGTCTCCATGGCGTGAAAAAACATGAGACACTTAGCACATCAATCAGACACAGCTGCCACCAAGGGCCAATATTGCAGCATGAACCCGACTCTTGACAGTCCCCACAGGAACACCAAGAACACCGGCAGCCTCTCGATATGCAAGACCTTTCCCGTAGACTAACTCAACGGCTTTCCTTTGAACCATTGAAAGTCGTCCGACTGCCTTACGAACATTGCTCCATTCTTCTTGCTCTCCAGCCAGTTCACTCGGAGTACGGTCACCACCAGGAAGATTATCCAAACACGCATCATCGGCTGGCTTTCCCGAGACTCGTTTGGACACTGTATGGTGATGTCGTTTCTCTTTTCGCATCGTATCAATAGCCTGACGCGTTGCGACTGAATACAGCCAAGGCTGAAATCGCCTCGTGAGGTCAAACGAGTCTCGCTTCAAAAACACCCTGAGAAATGTTGATTGAAATACATCCTCGGCAAGCTGCTGGCTATGCATCATCCGACGCAGATACGCAAAAAGAGGTCGCTCATAGCGATGAACCAAAGACTCAAATGCTTCATTACTGTGATGGCTGCAAAACTGCTGAAAAAGCTCTTCGTCAGTGAATCTTTCGGTGTGTTGAGTTGTCTTCAAATCGATGGACATAAGTTCTCTCCCACAAAGGCAGCTTTCTCTGCCTCAATAAGTGGGCATTTTGCATGCCAAAAAGTTCGCCAGCGATTCAAAATCATGATTCGGGCAGAAAAACACACGTTTTTGCAGTTTTTTTCAAAAAACAGGCTTTTTCTTCCTTATGAACGTATGCAAATCGCAACACTTTTTTGCATACCTTTTTGCAAAAAGCACCGACTGTATAGTCCGAAGCAAACGCCCCAACTACCTTCCCCCAATACAGCAACCTACAAAGGCACGGTTCTGCGATGACCAACGAAGAATTGATCGCGTTATTTTCCAAAACATTTTGCCTGCCCTCATCATGTTGTGTCTGACAACGCAAAACGCATTCAACCATCACACGCCTTCGTAATACGTCAGAACCGTCATCTTATAGGGAACGGCATGGGTTATGTCACTCAGTGATTCGGTGGGTACGTACTGACTCGATACCATTTTTTGATAAAAAACATCCTTGGTGTACTTTTCGACACAAAACGGAATGACCAAGAGCTGGCTCAAACATACATTTTTTTAATAGTTTACGACAACGTCCAGTCAAAGATTGCAAGTTCAGGGACCGAGCCAATCCGCATCGGAAGCATTGATGTCCCGACGCCACGAGAAACATACAGTGCAGGAAGTCGCGAAACTGACTCTTGTCCATACCACCCAGCAACGTAACCTCCACTTCCTGGAGGTAAGACAAGAGGCAACCCACCTAGGGTGACTTGTCCCCCATGCGTATGACCAGAAAGCATCAGATCTGGACTATGTTCCGGAAGGAATGTGACTTGATTGCGCAACGCCGGACAGTGTGCGAGCACGAGATGATTCAATGCAGGTTCCTGTCCTTTCACTGCACGATACCCGTTGGGCTGGCCACATCGAAGATCATCAATTCCCGTGATCCGAATCCTTGTTCTGGCATGAGGCACAGCCACCGACTGATTCACAAGCCACATAACTCCCTCGTGATCAAAGAGCTTCGAGAATGCATGCATTGAAACACCAGAACGATACTCCCAGTTTCCTGGAATCGCAAAAGAAGGCACGTCAGGACATCGACACAGAAATTCCTTGAGTGGACTTATGCCCCTTGGAGATTCAATCATGTCGCCTGTGTACACAACAATATCCGGTGTGGCATCATGCATTGCCTGAAGAACGTTCTGTTCG
>JBDOMS010000626.1:0-9007 GCA_039831735.1 Pirellulales bacterium | reverse complement strand
AAAATCATGAACACCAAGCAAAATAAATCATTGGATATCGAGGAAGAAATCACTTCTACAGAACAGGAGCGGTTCGAGGCGAAGATTACAGCCTATGCTCTGGGTGAACTTCCAGATCATGAAAAAGCAGAAGTGGATCGACTGTTGGCTGATCCAGACCGATCGGATCTCCGGGACCAGGTGGCTGAGATCCAGTCTGTTGCTGAGATCATGAGCTCAACATCTGATGAAGAAGAACTTTTACGATCACCCGATCTTCGACGAATGGTCCTCGCTGCAGTGACAAAGCCAGAGCCAGCCCGTTCGCATACAGTTCGGAACAGGTGGCTTATCTCAGTCGGTGCTGTGGCTGCCTGTGTGCTGGTTATCATAGCTCTTCCTCAAGCCTTCGAAGAGAGAAGGTTGGAACAGAAGGATGTTGCATTTGTTGGGAAAGATTTTGATGGATCGCGAGAAGAAAAGCGCAAGAGCTTATTAAGGGGACCAGACAATGCCTTAGAGGAACAGGAATCGGCTTCGACGCGCTCCCGTAGAGTTGCTGACACTAGCCCGGCGGTAGATCTTCCGGCGTCAAATCTTTCAGATCGAAGGCAGTTGGGTAGGAAATCTGAGCCGGTAAAGGCTCTGAATCTCAGTGCAGCAGAGGAGGCAGCTGAGGGGATGGGAGAGGATCATCCGTTTGCAGCAGATGCATCAGGGCAGGTTGAAGGTCAAGCCCGAGTTATGGCCTCCCAGTCGGCAGCTTTGGCACCGACTGATGAAGCAGAACAATTAGGACTAAACGCTGTCGGTGGGGGAGTTGGTGGCGGTGCAACTGCTCTTGCTCGTAACAAACCCAAAAAGACACAGGAGTCAGATGGCTTGTATTTCAGGCGAAGTGCAGCTCGAAGCGTACCTAATTCAGAACGGTATTTGCATGATGAATATGGGACTAATGATATGGAGCGGCCCCAATCTTCTTCCGGTGAAGGGTATGCAGAGATCATTGAAAATACAGGAGTCTCACCAAAAGATCATCCGCTCTCAACATTTTCAATTGATGTCGATACGGCCTCATATGCAAATACACGACGATTTCTTGAGTCGCGTCGGTTGCCTCCTCGGGATGCAGTCAGGATTGAGGAACTGATTAACTACTTTCATTACGATTATCCTCAGCCAGAGGGAGATACGCCCTTCTCTGTTACGGTAGATGCTGCACAGTGCCCCTGGAATAGTGGTCATCGCCTTATTCGAATTGGTTTGCAGGGCCAGTCAATGGAGCGTGATGCAAGGCCAGCCGGTAATCTTGTGTTCTTGATCGATGTTTCGGGTTCGATGCAGTCGTCGAATAAATTGCCACTTGTTCAGCAGGCTCTTGGTTTACTTGTAGATGAGCTTTCCGAGAATGATCGAGTGTCTATTGTGACGTATGCTGGTCGTGCAGGGCTTGTTTTGCCACCAACGACAGGTGATCAAAAGCAAGTTATTCGTGCTGCCATTGAGTCCTTATCAGCTGGGGGTTCAACGCATGGAAGCGCTGGCATCAATCTTGCTTACGAGCAGGCTCAGGAACACTTTATCGATGGTGGCGCCAATCGGGTCATTCTTGCAACCGATGGAGACTTGAACGTCGGTGTGACCAATACGAGTAATCTGAAGGACTTGATTGCTGAAAAAGCAAAGACTGGTGTGTTTCTAACAGTGCTTGGTTTTGGTGAAGGGAATTTGCAAGATAAAAAGATGGAAGCACTTGCGGATCATGGGAACGGTATCTACGGGTATATCGATGGTGTTCGTGAGGCGAGAAAGGTCTTCGTTGAGCAACTTACCGGTAGCACTGTGACAATAGCCAAAGACGTGAAGATTCAAGTGGAGTTCAATCCAGCTCAAGTAGCCTCGTACCGCCTTCTCGGCTACGAAAATCGTGCGCTAGCTGCTCGAGACTTTCGGGATGATAAGAAAGACGCAGGCGACATAGGTGCCGGTCATAGTGTGACCGCACTCTATGAGATTACTCTTGTCGGTGAGTCAGATGCTGATGGACCTGGTATTGAGCCACTCAAATATCAAGCTGCCGTTGAAGAAAAAGAGACTTCTAGTGAAAACCTCGATCCGCGAGTAAGCCGTGAACTTCTTACAGTAAAACTCCGTTGGAAACGGCCTGATGCGATTGAGAGTTCCGGTTTTGAAGTTCCCCTTTCAGATCGCGGATCATCGTTTGACGAAGCATCGGTGGACTTTCGATTTGCATCCGCGGTTGCTGCCTACGGAATGATTCTGCGAAACAGTGCCCATAAAGGGGATGCAACATATGGAATGGTGTCCCGCATTGCAGGAGAGTCACTTGGCCGAGATAAAGGTGGATACCGAGCCGAGTTTCTTGATCTCGTTCGGAAAGCACAAAATCTACATAGCAGGTGAAACGTACTCGCCATATGCATGTGCGTTCCACCAACGGGGCAGATTGCTGTATTCAATGATCTCCTTGACCTGCAAGCCATCGTTCTGCATCAAGTGCTGACATGCAACCGGTACCCGCGGCTGAAATTGCTTGACGATAGTAATCATCAGCTACGTCTCCTGCCGCAAATACTCCCTCCACACTTGTTTCTGTACGAAAATGTTTTTTCCAAACGATGTATTTTTTAGGACTTAACTCAAGTTGGTTGTCTAGAAAAGCTGTATTCGGGGTATGTCCAATGGCGAGAAAGACTCCAGCAACATCAAGCGTGGTTTCTGTGTTTGTGCCTTTTCCTGACGGGGCTAATCGTACTCCTGTCACGCCGTTTTTATCATCTCCCAGAACTTCAGCCAGTGTGGTGTTGAAATGAATAGAGACTTTGTCATCATCGAAAGCTCGTTGAGCCATAATTTTTGATGCTCGAAACTCATCTCGACGATGCACAAGGTGCACTGTACTTGCAAACTTTGTAAGGTACGTTGCTTCTTCGATTGCAGAGTCTCCTCCTCCGATAACCACTAACGGTTTATTTCGAAATCGTGGTAATGCTCCATCGCATACTGCACAGGCGCTGACGCCTCGGTTTTTGAATGCTTCCTCACTTGGGAGACCAAGCCAATTTGCACTCGCTCCCGTTGCCACGATGACTGACTTGGCATGAGTGGTTTCACCCTGCGATGAAGTAAGTGCAAAGGGACGCTTTGAGAAGTCCACTTTGAGAATATCATCTGTGATGATCCGTGTTCCGAAATTACAGGCTTGTTGACGCATCAACTCCATGAGTTCAGGACCGGTAATGCCATTGCCCTCATGCGGTGGCATGATCATCCGCCGATCTTGTGGAAGTGCTGAATCCAAAAATGCGCCTAAGTCACCGGCAGGGAAGCCCGCAAAGTTTTCGACCTCACTAGTCAGAGCCAATTGCCCCAAAGGAAGAGTGCCGGCCATACGATTTTCTTCACTGATGGCTCCTTCAAAAACAAGCGGGTTGAGTTGGGCTCGAGCCGCATAGATTGCAGCTGACCAACCAGCGGGACCACTTCCAATGATGACGACGTTTTCGACTGCGGCGGGCATAGGTGCTCCATTTCTCGGTGTGTTTGGCTTACTCCCGGTGATCTTGCGAAGCATTCGACTCAGTCGGTGTGATTCGGCATGATAATCGGGGCGGCGACAGTATAGGCGGCTTTTCCCAACTTTCCCAAGGTGTGGTTCACGATGACTGTCTTCATGATCGTTCTCGGAGCAGCTTTGCTCCTGATTGCAGGATATGCCACCTATGGCCGCTGGTTAGCCACACAGATTTTCCGTCTTGATGCGACGGCCAAAATGCCGAGCGAGGCACTTCGAGACAATAGAGACTACGTCCCGACGTCTCCCGCCATTGTATTTGGACATCACTTTACAAGCATTGCTGGAACAGGCCCCATTGTTGGTCCCGCGCTTGCCATCATGTGGGGATGGGGGCCAGCAATTCTATGGGTACTTTTTGGATCAATTTTCATTGGTGCAGTGCATGATATGGCATCGCTGATTGTAAGTTGCAGAAATCATGGCATGAGTATTGGTGAAGTAGCCGGTCGGCTGCTCAACACGAGAGTAAGGCTTCTCTTTCTTGTACTGTTACTTTTTGCACTTTGGATCGTGCTTGCAATTTTTGGATGGGTGATTGCCAGTGTCTTTGTGCAATTTCCTGAATCTGTCTTACCAGTATTCCTTCAGATCCCAATCGCAGTTTGGATCGGCTTAGGAGTCCACAGAGCCGGGCGTAACGTATTCGTACCAAGCGTCGTTGCTCTTGCCATCATGATAGCTACAGTGTGGTTGGGAGCAGGCTGTCCAGGTCTGGATTGGACTGGAGGGTGGATAGGAGATGGAGTTCGGAGTATCAATGCAACAGTTGCTGCATGGCCAGTATGGGTATGGGTCGCCGTATTGTTGGGCTATTGCTATGTAGCAAGTGTTTTACCAGTTTGGGTTTTGCTTCAACCAAGAGATTACATCAATAGTCTACAGCTTATCACAAGCCTTTGCCTGATTGTCATTGGCCTCTTCGTGGTGGCCTTTTTGGGTGGAGCTGTATCTGAGAGTGGGAGCGGGGCTTCTTTGGAAATGGTCGCACCAGCAATAAATCTTCATCCGTTAGGCGCTCCGCCCATTGTGCCTTTCTTGTTTGTTACTATTGCATGTGGAGCCATCAGCGGTTTTCACTGCCTGGTAAGTTCGGGTACAAGCAGCAAACAGCTGCGAAGTGAAACCGATGCTTATGTCGTGGGATATGGTTCAATGTTGCTTGAAGCATTTCTTGCAACCCTGGTGATTGTGGCAGTCGGTGCGGGTATTGGCTTGGGTTGGCAGCAGGCATATCCTGGACTCACAGGAGAAACATTATGGAGGAGCGTCTATGCTGATTGGACGAAAGTCACAGGTGGTTCGGCAATCGCTGCCTTTGTTGTCGGATCAGGGAATTTCTTGGAGTCTCTCGGAATTGATGCTACTTTTGCCAGAGCTCTCATGGGCGTCCTTGTTGCCAGTTTTGCGGGAACGACGCTGGATACAGCAACCCGTCTTCAGCGGTACGTCATTCAGGAGTTGGCTGGAACATTACTCAGAAAACAGGGTGTCGTGAAAACGACATCGCGTCTGAATCCTCTTCGCTGGTTGACAACACCACATGGCGCAACATTGTTTGCAGTTTCATCAGCATTTCTGTTGGCCCTTATGCCCGCACCTGGAAAACCGTGGACCTTTGAGTCTCTCGGTACAGGAGGATTGATACTTTGGCCACTTTTTGGAGCCACCAATCAGTTGCTTGCAGGTCTTTCACTGATTGTGATTTGTTTTTATCTCCAGCGACGTGGTCTCCCAACATGGATAACGCTTGTGCCAGCAACCTTTATGCTCATTATGCCAGCCTGGGCGCTCCTCCATGACATGCGTCGATGGTTTTTAGATGGTAATGGACCATTGGCAGCCGTTGCAGTATTGATGCTGATTTTGGAGGCTTGGATGATCGTGGAGGCAGTTCTCTTATGGCCACGCGTACGAGGCATCCTGGAAGAGACTCTTCCTCCAGTTTCACCGAAGTCTCAAGATCTCAAGACATCTTCATGAAAGAGCACCATCAAATACATGAAAAGATTTGTTGGGCATGTGGTAAGCCATTTCGATGGCGAAAGAAATGGAAGCGATGCTGGGAGCAGGTTCGTTATTGCAGTGATAGGTGTCGCACTCAACGTAAAACGAAGAAAGGGTCAGTATGCAACCGCTGACGCGAAATGAAGTTCGTGAAATCGACCGTTGGGCCATTGAGGAACTCGGTTTGCCAGGGCTTATTCTTATGGAGAATGCAGGACGAAATGCTTCCATGCTTCTCCACGAACGATTTTCAGGAAGCCGTGTTTCGGTCGTCTGTGGAAAGGGAAATAATGCAGGCGATGGGCTTGTGATCGCCCGGCATCTTTGGAATCTTGATTACGACATTCGAATTCTATTGGCATATCCTCCGGAAGATTTTAGTAGTGATGTCGCAATACACTGGAATGTGACGAAGAAACTTGGAATTCCATGGGTTTTGATGAATGAGGCTCCCTTAGAGATATGGAAACAGGAACTCAAGGAAACTGAATGTATCGTTGATGCACTACTCGGTACCGGTGCAATAGGATCACCTCGTGGTGCATCGAAAACAGCTATTCAGGCAATCAATTTTTTTCCCAGCGTCAATCAAGTCGATATTTTTGCTGTTGATATACCTTCTGGACTTGATTGCGATACAGGCAAATGCGGTGATGCGTGCATCAAAGCGGATGTCACAGGTACGTTTGTCGCACAAAAAATTGGTTTCCTCAATCCAAAAGCATGTCACTGGACTGGTGAGGTGCAGGTGCTTGATATTGGCGTGCCGATACAAAGGGCGAGAGTTCATTTAGAAAGAATATAAGTAACTCTCTGGAACATGGTAGAAGGCAAAAGCAAAGATGGCGTAGGTTGCAAGAAGCAAGACGCCTTCCATCCACGTTACTTTGCCATCATTAATCAGTTCTCGAGTGACAATGACAGAGATAACGATTGCAATAACTTCAATACTTGAAAAAGCGAGATCCATCGGCTGCCCAACCAATGGTCCAAGTAGTACGAGGAGTGGTGCAACAAGTAGAACCATCTGAATGGTTGAGCCCACTGTAACGGCGAGGACAAGTTCTTGTTTGCCTGCTTTTGCAAATCGAAGTGCTGTGAGGACTTCACCACATCCACCAACGCCACCGAGAAGCACAACGCCGCTAAAGACATCGGAAAGACCAAGACCCTGGGCCATGGGTTGTAAGGATTCAGTCAGAAGGTCACTTGTAAAAGCTAATCCAAGCGCTGCAATCCCTAGTTGAACAAGTGCTCTGCTGATTGATATTTTTTCTGTTACCTGAGATACAGATGTTCGTAAGGAGGCGTTTATTGGTTGGTGATTAAGGGTATATACGATGTTGATGATATAAACGAGGAGTAGAATGAGGGCAATTTCAGTAGAAAGTTCTCGTGATGCATCTGGAACGACAGATTGAAATACGGCAGGAACAATAAAGCAAAAACTACAAAGCATGAGCATTGCAGCATTGACCCGAAGATACTTTCGCTCAAATTTTCTTACACCAAATTTCATGCCGCCTACGACGAGTGCACACCCCAGTCCGACAAGTAAATTCACTAAGATAGAGCCAGTGAGTGACGCCTTGACAACAGAAGCAAGGCCGTTCTTGAGTCCAGCCAAACCGATAATGAGTTCAGGTGCATTGGCAAGTGTTGCGCTCAGAAAACCCCCTATGGACGCCCCGAGTTGAACACTCAGGCGATCTGTTGCTGAGCCGAGTAATTCAACAAGAGGAGGAATGGCAATCAGTGCGGAGCAGAATACCCATAGCGGAGTTGCGCCATTCCAATTGAGAATAGCTGTAATGGGGACAAAAATGAGAAACCACTTCATTCTCAACTACTTTAGTTGTGTTTCTAAAAAAGACCATGAAAGTGCATCCATGAAGGCTCGCTGTTGATTATCTGCAGCGCCACCATGTCCACCCTCAATATTTTCATAGTACAGTACGTCTTTGCCAGCAGCCTCTAAGAGTGCAGTCATTTTTCGAGCGTGGCCGGGATGAACGCGGTCATCACGAGTTGAAGTTGTGATAAGTATCGGAGGATAGGAACGAGTCTTGAGGAAGTTGTGATACGGTGAAAAACGTTTTATGAATTGCCACTCTTCTGGGATGTCCGGATTTCCATATTCTCCCATCCAACTTGCACCGGCGAGTAGTTTATGAAATCGCTGCATGTCGAGTAGCGGCACCTGACACACCACTGCCCCAAAAAGATCTGGACGCATGGTGTACATATTTCCAACGAGCAGTCCACCATTGCTGCCTCCTTTTACGCCAAGGTGCTGAGGGGAAGTCACCTTTCTCTGTATCACGTCTTCTGCAACGGCTATGAAGTCCTCATAAGCTCGGGGGCGCTTATCCCTTAACGCTGCTTGATGCCATGTGGGACCAAATTCACCACCGCCCCGAATATTCGCAATGACATAGACATTACCCTGCTCAAGCCATGCGGCACCTGTGAGTGAGTTATAGCTTGGTAAGAGTGGGATCTCGAAACCACCATATCCGTAGAGTAGCGTTGGAGTCGATCCATTGTAGGAGAGGTTTTTTGGGCCGATTTGAAAGTATGGGATACGCGTGCCATCTTTTGAAGTTGTTTCATATTGGCGAACCGACAGTCCGTCACTCTTAAAAAAAGATGGAGACTGTTTCAGCTTTTCTGGAGGAGGGTGATTTCGATCATCAGAGAGTGTTCCAAATGAGAGTATTGTGGGAATCAGAGGCGTTGCTACCGTAAGAAAGTAGTCATCACTTTCAAGTTTATTGACAGCGGAAATACTTGCTGTTGCAACGTCTGGAACTCCCGGAAGATCCTCTTTGTGCCATGTGCCATCATGATAATGAAGAATAACAATTCGGCTCTTCACGTTATCGAGTGTTTTCAGAAGAATATTGTTACGAGTTGTGGAAAACGCAACTAGGGATGTCCGCTCGGTTGGCTCATAGAGGATATGAAGCGGAAGGCTATCACCCTGTGCTAGAAAGTGTTCAAGGTTTGCAGCAAGGAGTGAACCTGCTTTATATGTCGTGGCGCCACGTGTCCAATCGCTTCGAAGTTCAATGAGCAACCAGTCACGATGAACGACTGCATTGGCGTCATCCGGCTTTTGAATCTTGATAAGATGACCATTCTTTTGAAGGAAGAACTCATCGGTCCAGAAAGTCATTTGCCGTGTTACAAAGTTGCGCTCATAGCCTGGAGTTGGGTCATGCCATCCAGCAACGGACATGTCTTCGGGTAAGCCCTCATAGAGAATGCGAGCATTCTCCAAGGGCGTCCCGCGATCCCATTCCCGAACAGTCCTTGGATATCCAGAAGTAGTCAGTGAGTCAGGACCACAATCTGTCGCAACCAAAAGGGTGTCTTTTGTTTTCCATGAAACCCAGCTCTTGGCTTCAGGAAGGGAGAATCCCC
>JBDOMS010000239.1:0-2111 GCA_039831735.1 Pirellulales bacterium | reverse complement strand
TTCTAGATGGTGGCCTCGAAGATGGTTTGTTCTGTGGCGTAATTCGTAGCAAAGGGTTGATGTGGATCGCGTCTCGTAATGACTTCGCGTATGACTGGTCTCAGGCAGGCTGCTCGGTTCGGATGAACCCGGCTGGATTCTGGTGGGCAGCTGCTCCTGCTGATGAATGGCCAGACGATAAGGAAACAGTTTCAGAAATCCGTTCAAATTTTTCTGGTGAACACGGGGACCGTCACCAGGAACTGGTTTTTATTGGCCAAGGTCTGGACCAGCAGCGCACAGAGGAAATTCTTGATAGCTGTTTACTGACAGATACGGAGTTTTCTCAGGGCGGAAGTGTATGGGCAGAGTTCGAAGATCCTTTGCCGCCGATTGAGCTCGAAACAGAGGAAATCACCCCATGAATTTTGGAAGAAAGGCCAAGGTTTATGATGTTGTAGTCGTTGGTGGTGGGCCCGCGGGTATAGGTGTTTCAATCGTTCTCCGTCATGCAGGAATTGAAAATTTTGTTGTGCTTGAGCGGGACGTTATAGGAGCTTCGTTTGCTGCATGGCCTGCTGAGACTCGATTTATCACTCCATCATTTCCGAGTAATTCAATTGGGATGCTTGATCTGAACTCTATTGCCATTGGTGTGTCACCAGCGTTTAGCCTTGAGGTTGAGCATCCTACCGGCGCGGAGTATGCAGCCCATTTACAGGGTATCGCTCAGCATTTCGAGATCCCGGTTCGTGAGCACGTCGATGTAAAACAGGTCACGAAAGTTGAAGCCGAATTTCATATCGAGACAACCGGTGAAACACTCCGAGCAAAGCACGTTATTTGGGCTGCTGGTGAGTTTCAGTATCCTCGTCTGAATGCTTTTCGTGGTAGTGAACTCTGCAGGCATACAGCCACAATCTCCAGCTATGAAAAACTCAGTGGAGATGACTTCATTGTGATCGGTGGCTATGAAAGCGGTGTCGATGCGGCTTATCATTTATCGTATCGCGACAAACGAATTCGTCTTTTTGACAGAGGTTGCCCATGGAAAGATGAGAGCTCTGACCCAAGCATTGCCTTGTCGACGTATTCACAGGAAAGAATGCGTGAAGAGTGGTTTGAAGAGTATGTGGAGTTGTTCCCAAATACATCAGTGATGGCAGTATCTCAAATTGATGGAGGTTATGAAGTCGAGACGAAAGATGGAAGAAGGTTTCAAACGCCTACCCAACCACTTCTAGCCGGCGGCTTTGAAGGAAGCCACAAGCTTGTGGCACATCTTTTTGAGCGTCGCGAAGACGGTCTGCCCCTTCTCAGTGAGAATGACGAATCGACCAGTGCGCCAGGAGTATTTTTATGTGGCCCAACGGTTCGTCATGACAATCATGTTTTTTGCTTTATTTATAAGTATCGCCAACGTTTTGCAGTTGTTGCGAAGGCTATTGCGACATCGCTTGGGCTTCTTGCAGAAGAACTGGAGTCCTATCGGCAATGGGGCATGTACCTTGATGATCTCTCTTGCTGTGGAGAGGAGTGTGAAACGTGCTGATTGGAAACGAAGGAGAGGTTACTGAGCCGATGGCCCACGTGCTCATCAATAGTTCAAAAACGACAACAGCTGTTGTGAAAGATGATGCCGCATCAAGACTCCCAGCTTGGTTCATTCGTATGTTATGCGTTGAGTGGCTTGGGCAAACAATCGCCAGCCTTTGTTGGATTGCAAGTGTTTTCGCTTACGGAATTAGTTCGAGTGGTGACTGGTTGCAGTTATGCGCGGCTTCATCGTGGTTGGTAGCGAATGTTGTAGCAGTTCTGCCTCGTGAGAATGATTAAGATGTCTGCGACATCCCAGCCACTTAATGAGTTGTCCACACGGTCCCAACTCTTCAAGTATGCAGTGACGTTGCTCAGCCAACAAATATGGTGCTGGGGCTGTGATATTATGCGGCCAGAAGGAAATTGGCTGACAGAGATTGGGTTCAATCGAATAGAACCTCCAGATGATCGCAAGGATTGTCCAAGCGTTTATTCTCTTGAGCTTCCGCGTGGTCAATCTGTTGTACTTCGAGGATTCGGCGTATTCTTTGGAGATTCCGCGCATGGTGGTATCTTTGTGCCGCGATATGAAT
>JBDOMS010000286.1:0-9021 GCA_039831735.1 Pirellulales bacterium | reverse complement strand
TGAATCCCCACGACGCGCACCCCCTGCAACAGACATCACAACTGTTTCAACATCCTGTACGAACTCACTTGCGTTCTGGTATCGCTGATCAACCTGCTTGGAAAGAAGAATGCTGACAATCGATGTCAGAGATTCCGGCAGATCTGGACGAAGCGATGCAATGGGAACGAGTTCATCCCGAATGTGTGCCATCGCAACTGCAGCAGTTGTTGAACCACCGAAGGGGGGACGACCACTCAAGAGATGATAGACCGTCGCACCAAGCGAATACAAATCACTGCGTGTATCAACATCTCGCCCCTCTGCCTGCTCCGGACTCATGTAAAGAGGCGTCCCAAGTGTTGTGCCATCTTGCGTGAGACTCAGATCCTGCTCATGAATACGAGCAAGACCAAAATCAGCAACCTTGACCTCCCCATCACGAGTCAGCAAAAGATTCTCTGGCTTGATATCACGATGGACGACACCCTGTTGAGCAGCACGCGTCAGGGCTGATCCGACATCACCCAATACCGTCAACGCCTGCATCGCATTCAACGGACCGCGATGCTCAAGCCATGAGCGCAATGATGGCCCAGCAACATATTCCTGCACAATAAAGTGGACACCATCAATACATCCAACTTCATGAATCTGAACAATGTTTCCGTGAATCAATGCAGCCGCTGCCCGTGCTTCTCTCGTAAACCGCTCAACTGCACCACGACGCGCGATGGCTTCCGGACGCAGCACCTTCACCGCCACATGCCGTGAGAGTGATTCCTGCTCGGCAAGATACACATTTGCCATAGCGCCACTTCCAAGAGGTCGCACCAACCTGTATCCTCCAAGCTTCTGGCCTGACAGGTTCTGTGAATCATGTTGTGCTGATGAATCTTTCACGGTCAAACAGTATCCCCGAAAGGACTCCTCCATGGCAAAGCCCTCTTCCGCTGACCTTCAAAAAGCCTCGAAAGACGTTGATGTTGAAAACTATTCTTACGAAATTCTGCTTGACACATCTGCAGGTCCGATCCGGCTGGATCTTGATTCTGCCGTCGCCCCGGGACATGTCCAAAACATGGTCGCCCTCGCCCAAAATGGCTTTTATGATGGTGTGACCTTTCACCGAATCATTAAGGGATTCATGATTCAAGGCGGATGCCCAGAAGGCACAGGCACAGGTGGGCCCGGCTACACCATCCCCGCTGAGTTCAATCCCACGCCTCACGAACCAGGCGTCCTTTCAATGGCCCGAACCAGCGATCCCAACTCTGCCGGCAGTCAGTTTTTCATCTGCTTGGAACGGGTGCCGCATCTGGACAACCAATACACTGCCTTTGGGAAGACAGCAGATGCAGCAAGCCTCGATGTTGTGAAAGCAATCGGAAATGTTGCCACGGGTGCACAAGATCGACCTGTCGAACCTGTCACCATCACCAAGGCAACTGTCTCCAAGAAAGACAAATAGTTCAGTACGTCTTGTTGATTCTCATGACTGTGTAACGACAACTACGTAACACGTGATCTAAAAATCATGCGCAAACCTAAGATGATAAGGGCCATGCCTCCGGCTACTGCCAGAATCGTCTGTCCGTTGCGCTCGAAATCGGAAAGATAATTAATTGAATGCGTCATGAAATCTGCAAGCACTGCACCCACCTGCAGGGGCGGAGCATGATTGGTTGAAACGGATGCTGCCTCGCTCATGACAGGCACATGGGAACCATTGCCTGCTACCACCGATGGTTGCATGTTTCCCACAGGTGGCATAAACGTTTGCTGTTGAGGTTTATGCAGTTGGACCGACAGAATGGCCTTCCCATCAGGTCGTGACGTCTCTGCCGCTTTGGCCTGAAGCACAGGTGAATATCCTTGTGAACCAACGCTTGCCAAAAAGAATCGTAGTTGTTTGGAACAACTTCCAATCGTACGTCCATCACTTTCACCAAAGAGGACACCAGCAAGCTGGCCTTCGGCATTCAGGATGGGACCACCAGAATCTCCTTGCCGTGCTGTCGCGGAAAGCTCAACGAGATCTTTTGCATACCCCGAACCTGGAGATAGATAGTCTGTACATGGCCCCGTCTCAGCGCGGTAGGCTCCCCGACCAAATCCTGCAATGGTCAGCGGTGCCCCAATGCGTGGTGGATGATCAGCAATGGAAATTGGATTCGCCTTTGGTTTCCAGATGACCAGTGCTGCAAGATCCCACGGTTCGTCATACCGGATGACTGTTCCGGCTGATTGAAAGCCATCTGGAAATTGCACGAGAACGGCGGCGTGAGTATCACGAATCACATGCCAGTTTGTGAGCACTAATCCCTGCGACTGGTTGATATCCACAAGAACACCGGATCCCATGGACACGCCTCCGTCATCCGGTGCAATAATCCGGACCACACTTGGATGTGGTGTCTGACCGGTCAGCAAATAATCAGCAAACAGATCAGGTCTCCATGCACTTTGGCGAGGTGACGCCAACCCCCAATTCGATGCCAATGCTGGCTGCTGAACTTGGGCGAGCAAAGATCCGCATGACAACGAGACGACAACGCCGAAGAGAATCGCCAATCTGCGATATCGCATGCGAGCCTCCTTTTCAATGGACGAATTGTCAACTCTAACGTGGAGGAAGCCGAGTCGCTTGTCTTCGTAACTCTGTCTGAAGGATACGTCGTAACAATTTGCGACGCAGACGCTCCTTCTCTCGTCTGAATTGCAGTGAAGTTTCTTGTGTCTCAATCGACACAAATGCATTATTCTGTTGAGCCATCTCAAGGTGCCCTTGACGTTGTGAAAGGAAACGCCGGCCAACGCACCAAACAGATATCTATCGACACGCAATCCTTCGCACCATGAGATTGAACAGACAGGCCCAATAAACTGCCTAATCCTCATTGTTTGACAAACGTTGGATCAGACAGACACATTTGAATCAAGAGAACGAAAGACAAAACCTTCAGTTGCCAGTCGCTCCTGAAGGAAAGATATATGTTCTCGATCAGTCGTTTCGACGGTCACTTCCACTGTTGTCGAAAACACATCTGCCTCAGTGAAAACGCGTTCATGTCGTATTTCACGAATACTTGCCCCAGTTGAAGCGATCAATGAAGACAGTCTGGCAATTCCACCAGGACGATCACTAATGACAGCTGTGAATCGCCATCGTCTGCCATCCACAACCAAACCATGATCAATCACTCGATCAAGGATAGTGAGATCAATATTCCCTCCACATAGGAGCACGGCTGTCTTTCGACCCTGGAGATCGAGCAGTTCACCTCCAAGCAGGGCTGCCAATGCAGTCGCTGCTGCTCCTTCAACAACGAGCTTTTCAAGTTCGAGAAGCCGAAGCACTGCCAATGATATGTTGTCATCACTGACGCTCACCACTCGATCAACACGCGGTGCCGCAAGTGCATATGATGTTGCGCCGACACAGCCAACAGCTAAACCATCTGCAAGTGTCGGTTGAATCGGTACGGCGACAGGTTTTCCTGCTGCCATGGATGCTGCAAGACTTGCAGATGCCGATGCTTCTACAGCAATGACCTGGATGTCTGGACGCACGGCCTTAGCCGCAATGGCAATGCCTGCCAGAAGTCCTGCACCACCTGTCGGGACGACAATCGCCTCAACATCGGGCACATCATCCAAGATCTCCAATGCCATAGTCCCCTGCCCTGCAATAATATGCGGGTCATTGAAACCATGAATGAGTGACAAACCATCCTGCTGGGCGATGTCAGTGGCTTTTTTTCGAGCATCTTCAAAGGTCATTCCTTCAAGAACAATGTGTGCACCGAGTTGTCGACATGTATTGACTTTGACCAACGGTGCAAACTTTGGCATGACCACGGTCACGGGAATACCAAGCAGACCTCCATGGTAGGCCAGACCAAGTGCATGGTTCCCCGCTGATGCCGCAATCACACCTCGCTGTTTCTGCAGCTCATCCAAAAGCAGGAGCGCATTACGAGCTCCACGCTCTTTGAACGAACCGGTTCGTTGAAGCAGATCCAGTTTGCAGTACACCTCACTCCCGGTCAGCTCAGACAGAGGAATACTCGGCTGACACGGCGTGCGATAGATTCCTGATCTGATTCGCTCATGCGCAGCCGTGATATCACTTGGTGTCACGGATGGTTTTGGGGTCATGTTATTCGCTCTGGTTGGTGAAACCCACGCACATCAATCCATTGCATACCTGCACGACGAGCAGCCTCTACCCCCAGATCACTATCCTCCCACACTACACATTTCTCCGGATTCACGCCAAGCCGGTCTGCTGCCTCAAGATACGGATCAGGAAATGGTTTATGTCGATCCGTATCCTCACTGGCAACGAGATCATCAAAGTAGTCTCGGATACCGAGATGCGTCAGGATGTGTTGACAGACATCTTGATACCCACCTGTCACCACAGCCATCGGCAGCCTTTTATAGCATCGACGCACAACTTCAATCACAGGAAGAATCGGCTTCACGGCTTTCACTTCTCTGAGAAATGCAGCCTCTTTCATTGCTGCAGCTGCAGGAACATCAACAGATACGCCTGCTTGGTCTGCCAGAAACTGCACAATGGCATCTGTGGGACGTCCTCCCATGGCATAGAAGTCATCTTCATCAAACTGCAGGCCATGGTGTTCAGCCATATGCAGCCATGCTCTGTAATGAGCCGGCATGGTATCAGCGAGTGTTCCATCACAATCAAAGAGCAACGCTTCGTTATCTTGGAGATACCACATGAGAACTTGGAGAAAAAGGGGAGTGAATGAAGACGAAACTACGGACTCTTGAAAGCCTAAGGAAGATAGAGAAAGCCTATGTTTTCCGTGTAATCTTCCGAAAATTCTCATGACGAAGGGTCTGCGGAGTCGATCATCAATGACGATCATGTCGGTTTTAAGGCGTGGGGACTAGCCCCTCGCTCACAACCGGCGAATAACAGGCAAGCGATCCGATGACCGTCAACACAGCTCACGAGAAGCGGAAAACTCGAACTCGCCGGCACACACGGCGCATGACGGTTCGTATGCGTGCAGCCCGTCGTCGGGCAGTATCCTGGAAGCGACGTGCAAAACACGCCGCCCTTGCTGCAATGCTTGCAGCAGGAATATCAGCATCATCAACCACTGCGGAGGCCCAGTATGGCGGCATGCCTCCAAACGGTGGCGTGCTCAATCGGGCAGCAACGCGTTTTGGACAACGCAACCAGAATGGCCCCGGGTGGATGTATTTTGGAATCAATCCTGCAGATCGTGGCCTTGGCTACAACGGTGGCTACATCACGCTAGGTGGCTTTATCCCCTATGCCGAAGACAACTATGGTGGCTTCTGGGCTGCGGACCTACGAGGACATCTTTCCGAATATGGCGGTTTCTTTTCCAATGTTGGTGCCGTTCGGAAACAGTTTGTTGGTGGCTCCCTTCTGGGCGTGGGAGTCTACTGGGATTATGACGGAGACCAGAGTCAATATCCCACAGGAGGCCTTCCTGGCACGGAAATCTTTGGACAATTCAGCCAATCCTACAACCAGGTTGGTGTGAGTGGTGAATGGCTGACAGACTATGGCAACTTTCGCAGCAATGGATACATCCCTGTCGGACAAACAGCCGCAACCGTGGGGGATCCAGGCATCCCCTTTTTCCAGAACAATGTTCTGTGTGACTACGGCCTTGATGCGGCCCTCGGTGGTGCTGACATGGAAATTGGTGCCTATATTCCATCCCTTGCCGAATGGGCAGGCATGATCAATGTGGGCGGCTACGCATTAGGCAACACACGATACAACTGGGATGCAGGCCCAGATGCCGGACAAGCTGTCGTCCCATGGTTTGGTGGTGTCTACACGCGTTTGGACATGACCTTTGCCAATAACTGGGATTTCTCAATCCAGTACAACAACGATTCCTATTTTGATTCAACAGGATTTATCCGCCTGACCTATCGCATGGGCGGAAGTCGTCGTCGCAATGTGCCGGATCAGATGGAACAACCAATGTGGCGAAATGAACACATTGTTCGTGCCCACCAGACACCCGTTGTGGTCTACAACACCAACAATGGCTCCGTGCCGTGGAGAGCCATTCATGTTGACAATTCGGCTGCTGCAGGTGGAAACGGCACATTTGAATCGCCGTTCCAGACACTTGCAGAAGCTGATGCTGTCGCCACCAATCCGTGGGACATCGTGTATGTCCATGAAGGGCTGTCAACCTCGTCGTCAGCCAGCCCCAGTGACCTCTATGGTGGAACATTCAGCTTCAATGCCCCCAATCAATTCCTGGTTGGCAGTGGTGGCGATCTGATCATCGAAGGCCAGGCCAATTGTGGCGTCAATGGCCTTGTCACAATCGGTGCACTCACAACCAATAACCCCGTGCTGAGTAATCCAGCCGGCCCAAGTGTCGATCTGAATGGTCAAGGAGGTGTCACGGTTGCAAACCTCACCATTACTGGTTCTGCCATCGGCATTCGGAATAACGTAGCAGGCAGCCTTGATGGCACTGCCCAACGCTTTGGCACCACAGCCAATCCGTTCAATACAACGATCTCAACGGCTGGTGGCTCATCCGTTCGAAACGTGATCATCGCTGGAGACGGCAGCACCAACCTTCAGAAGGGTGTGCTTCTGACTGGCGGAGCAACAGGGGGTATTGAATTTTCAGATACCGCCATTGGCAATATGAACAATGTTGGATTCCAGATCGGTGATGGCACCGCCTCATCTGGTGGAGCTGTGAACGTCAACTATTATGGCCGAATCGCCAATGACATAACAAATAATGGAGGCATTGCCAGCACCATCATTGATATCAACAACATGACCGGCGGAACAGTCGATCTGGCATACCGAGGAGCGCCATCTGGTACTACCATATCAAATGAGATTCTTGATGTGGGAGGAGAAGGCATTCTGATTGATGACAATGGTGATCCAACCTATGCCACCTCACCAACCATCAATATCGGCAACACAACTCTGGTCAATAGCGTGTCGACCTCCATCGCGCTAGTCAACGACTACTCCACGACAACGATTGAAGCGGTGCCAAATATCCAGGCAAACCCAAGCTACACAGCCGGCATCATCAAAAACACCGATGGTGCTGCCATTGTCGTTGCCAATGGTGCACCAAACTTCACCTTTTTTGGAGACATCGTCAACTCACCACCAGCTGGAGGTAGCCTTGGCTATCTCGCCCAGATTACTGGAGTGACAAACGACCAAGTTGCAGCTCTTGCCAATACGATCACCATTTTTGGCCCCGGTGTTAATCCCCTCCTCGACCAAGGTGACGGCATCTTCATCAATAACACGACCGGAAATACCACAATCAACTTTACTGGCCTTGATCTTCAGGGAACGGGCACCACAGGCATCCTTGTTGAAAATTCAGCAGCATCTACAGTTACTACTATTGAACCTACATTCAACTTCAATGGCACGCAGATTGGTGGCACGACACTTGGCCCCACTGGAGAGGGTGTGCTGCTCTCCCTCAATAGTGTCGGGACAAGCATCAACTTCCAGCAGATTGATATAGCACTGGGGAACGCCAATGCACGTGGATTTGTCGTGACCAACGGTGGAACCATTCGCACTACTGGAGCAAATACTCTGTCAACAGCGTCAACAACCGCTGCCACGATCTATATTGATAGTAACACTGTTGCAACGGACCTAAACACGCTCAACTTCACATCTGTGATCAGCGGCAATGCGAACCTGGTGAGTGCGGGAGCCACCGAAACGGCAATTACCATTGACCCAACACTCAATCCAGCGGGCCTCAGCACTGGAACCATTAACATCGCCGGGGCCTTTGGGATCGGCACGGATCCAGCCACAGCGACCCCAGGCGTGACCGACAATATTCTCAATGGTTCAGCCGCGCCAGTTGATGTCTTTGTAAACGGCGTCCAGATCTCCCCTTAGAGTCGTGGCGGCAGCCTGACAGTACCATCATCATCACTCGGTGGAGTTGTTTCGGATGATGGTGGTCCAAGATCGGCACTGATGTTACCGTTTCCGTCATCTTCCGCTGGGTTATCACCCGTCGGATCCTTGGAGGTTACAAGTGATTCAAAGCCGCTTCCAGGTGGCGGGGTTTCTCCATAAGGCAGACCAGTACCTAGATCAACATTGTCCCACCAGTAGTCGGATCGGCTGTTCTGGAGACCATCAGTCAGATTGACATCAGTTCCAAGGTAGTTACCCTGCACGGAAATGACCGTTGTAATATTGGCCGGTATACCCAACGATACTGACTGTGTGTTGGAATTGATACCACTGGCAAACCGGATACCGTACCGACCGTTTGAGTAAATCGAATTACTTGACGGACTGCGAACGGTTGGATCAGGTATGTTACTGCTATTGAAAGCAATACCAGCACCAATCCGTGCCCAGATGGCATCTGGGATGGTTGTGCCAACAACGACACCGTCCAAGACATTGTCCGACACCGTAGTGTTAGTCATTCTGACATGTCCAGATCGCATTTCAGCACCAAAGAAGTTGTTACTGATAACTGTTCGATTCGCCGCACCAAAGGTGATGGTGTTTATTCCACTCACATTCATTCGCTCAGAAAGAACAATCTGGCGGTTGAGTGGATCGATATGAATGATTTCGCTACCGCTTGTGATCCCTGTTCCTGTGACGGTCTGCCCCAGATGCAGGTCTTCACCGATCACATTCCAATCTGCCGCGTCGATAGTGATTGTTGATCGATTGGTTGTTGTGGGGACATTGACTGTCGGCAACACGTTGACACCAATGGAGTTGGCCCGTGTGGTGTTGTCATTACTGCTTTCAACAATCACACCTGATGTATTGCTGCCCTGCGTTCCTCCGATCGAGCCACCAACAACCTGAACATCCTGAGATGTTCCATCAATCAAAATACCAGCCCCCTCCAGCGGACTGGCACCATCGCTGAAGACAGACGCTGAAAAGATATTGTTGTCTAGCAGAGTTACCGGACCAGTGGCTCCAGCAGCACCCGTGACATGAATGCCGTATTTCACAGC
>JBDOMS010000015.1:1437-2114 GCA_039831735.1 Pirellulales bacterium | reverse complement strand
ACAAGTTCATCGACTGTGTGTTCCTTCCTACAGTGGACATCCCTCTCCGTATCAACACGGTTGAGTCCCGCCAGGCACTTTGGGTCGCTTTAACACGTGCACGGAAATTCGTTCATGTGTCCCTTGGTAAAGTCGAAACTGTTTTCTCCGCAGACGCATTCATTCCATTCGATGTTGGTCGGGAACCAGCCGATGAACTTGTTTGTGTGCCAATAGACAGCGAACAACTCACGTCGAATGACTGGTTTCGTCTGTCTGGCTGGGCAAAAACACACAACAAATTAAGTGGCTGGGAACGAAAATTCTGTTACTCGCAAGGAGTCCGAAAAAAGTTCAAACGCAAACCATCCGAGAAGGAACTCGAAAAGGCGAACGAAATCCTGGCCGCTGCGAACATCCACCTCATGTGAAGCCACATATGCTCGAAAGTGTCCGGCACAAGACTGACAAGGATAAAGTCTGGAGAGTATACGGACCAAGTGGAGAACATCCGACTGCTGGGAATATTGGAGCTCCTGCTTCGGGAGGTACACCGACAGGGTATGGAGAATTCCCCAAGTACCATGGCCCATTTGGAGGAAGAACGGATGATCCGCTTTGAAAATACATTTTTCCATTTGTAATAGTCATTTTTTGGCAGCTTCTAAGTTATAATATAGTGGCATGCCCAAAACGGT
>JBDOMS010000015.1:559-1427 GCA_039831735.1 Pirellulales bacterium | reverse complement strand
AGCACAGACACCGCTGCTTCCCAAGTAACAGTACACAGAACTCGGCATCTTCCACACTGTCACCCTCAATCAAGATTACCAAATCACTACCCTCCGAATTCCGGTTTGAACAAGTGGATCAGAGGTCTCAAGTTTTGGCGGAGCTGGCAGTACAGCTTTGGCCAATTCCAGAAGTGTGATATGAGAATTATTGTCTCTGAGACCTTCAACGGCGGTTTCCCAGGACGCCATTATGAATTCACTGCCACAGAGCGGAGTAACTGAAAATGAAATAGCCAAACGTTGCAGATGGAGCGAGCCATGGATGCAGGATGCAAGGCAATACTGCTCGCAGAAAGAAACGTAGAATGCCAAGTAGAGTCCGAGAGGTTCTGGACAGCCTCATCGACCGTTCAGGTCTTGATCGCGCGGATGGACATCCGCTGTATGCCTATAAGGTCACACCAGAAGAACTGGAACAACTTCAGCAGGCGTTGAAGGCCGCACTTGCCATCAGTCCAGAGCTCAAGCAGCAGGATCACCGTGCCGCATTCTGTCTATTCGGCGCTGAGTGGTTTCGGCGACACCACGTGGACGGGCCCTGGAAATGGAACACCATTACCGAAGACGGACTGGGCCTTGCCGGAGAAGCCAAGGATCGTTTTCACGCACGAGATGTGCGGCCAATTACCAGCGATGGGCTGCGGTGGTGGAACGCAAAAGTTGTCCAAACGGAATTCACGACGCAGTATCTCGTGACACTGGCCTGTCAGGGTGGCTTGCCTCTTAAGACCCTCCGAAACCACAGCGCCCCGTTGCGTCGTTTTCTGAAGAAGGTGCTCAAACATCACGAACGGTATCCGCATGAGACGTTGAATCAGGTCGTTGA
>JBDOMS010000015.1:0-549 GCA_039831735.1 Pirellulales bacterium | reverse complement strand
GAAGAGCACTCTCACATTCTACCAGTGACGCTCGACAACGCTGGCGTCCATACCCTGGCCGTGAGCATTGTTGCCAGTGTCTCGGAACTACGACGGCTTTCTCGTGATGTCGAGTCCACCGACGTGAGTCGGCAGGAGTACCTCAATCTGCACCATCCCGGTTGGAAGCAAAAGATTCCTATGCGGATTGATGATTCTGAAGCTGTTGCTTTGATTCTTGGGCTCCTGGATCAGGAGACCACGCGAGCCCTGCCAGCTGAAGGATTCTCCATCGCGACCTCCATGACGCGCAAGGGAGAGAACTACGTTGTGTGTCGTGAGCTCATCCATGAATCACAGGTCAGCGAAGACGACCTGTGGAAATGGCTGGAGGTGGAGTCGGCAGACTCGCTACATCCACGCATGATGCTGCATCTGCTGAGCGATGTAAATCGCATTCGGCTGGCGACGGTTTCCCGCAGGTCCAATGGAGATCAGTATCACATCACCAAAGTCGCCTCACCACCATTGACGGGTGTTGATGGCGTTGTGCGGCTGATGGTCACTGCC
>JBDOMS010000199.1:0-9025 GCA_039831735.1 Pirellulales bacterium | reverse complement strand
ATGTTCCGGACGGTATAAGTCAGGTCGATGTCCTTCTGGGAAAACGGCAATCACGTCGGCAGAAGCCTCTGTTTTGGAAGTCGAATGCACCGTGGCCGGCACCAAAAAGCAGGCCCTTTCACTGGGGGGCATTCGCAGTGATCCATGATCGCTGGAAACTCATTGCAAATAATGATTTGAGTTATGTAGAACTCTATGACGTGCTCAAGGGGCCCTATGAACAACAAAACCTCGCTGAAGAGAAGCCGGTTATTGTCTCGGAGATGAGAGAAAAACTGTCTAGGTGGGAAAAGGGTTTGCCGGAACATCCGACAGGCCCCGTTTTTTCATCTCTTCGTTCCCGCTAAATCTGCTCATTCCCGCTACGCAGGTCAGTCTACCTCTTCTGTATCCTGGTTGGACGACACGATCTTTTCTCATGATACACACACGTGCCAGTCAATTTGTGCGGCGTTTGCGGGGTAAACTCTTGAGTGTCACTCGCTCCAGGACCGACTTATAATAAGGAGTAGAGAAAATGAGAAACTTTTGTGTTTCGTGTGCAATGAGTGAGGGTGTCTCATGAGACTCTTGGGTGTACGTGCTGAGTATGATGCGATTCGATGCTGCATTGTCGTGTGCGTGCTGCTGTTCGTCACGTTTCCCTCGGTCGTTGCGTCTGCAGGCGAACGTGTTCCGTCCTACACTCGTGAAATCAGGGGTCTGCTCTCCAATCGATGTGTGCGTTGTCACGGTCCTGATAAGAATGAGCGACAGGGTGGCGGCGATGGCGGCCTCCGACTCGATACGGCTGATGGTGCAACCGCTGATCTTGGAGGATATGCAGCAATCGTTCCTGGAAGACCAGAGCAAAGTGAGCTGATCGCAAGAATTGAGTCCCTTGATACGGATGTGGTCATGCCTCCTCCGGAGGCCGGTCAACCACTGAGCCGTGAGGAAAAGGATCTCTTGAGACGTTGGATTGCCGCTGGAGCTCGCTACGAGCCGCACTGGTCATACGTGCCTCCACGTCGTCCGGTTCTCCCATCGGTGCGGAATAGAGCGTGGACCAGAAACGAAATCGATTATTTTATTCTGTCCAAACTCGAGGCTGAGGATCTCTCACCCCAGCCAGAGGCCAGCCGCTTTATCCTTGCTCGTCGTTTATCTCTCGACCTTACAGGCCTTCCGGCAACTGTTGAGAGTGTTGATGCTTTTGTTGCCAATCGTTCGCCGAATGCAGTTCAGGAGTTTACGGACAGTCTCTTTGACCATGATGGGTATGGTGAACACATGGCAAGGCAGTGGCTTGATATCGCTCGATACGCTGATAGTGCTGGCTATGCGGATGATCCTCCCAGAGAAATATGGGGCTGGAGAGACTGGGTTGTTCGTGCGTTTGACAATAATATGCCGTTTGATGATTTCACAATTAAGCAATTAGCAGGTGACCTTCTTCCGAATGCTACAGTTGATGACAAAGTAGCCACAGCATTTCATAGAAATACTCTCACGAATAACGAAGGAGGCACAATTGATGAAGAATTTCGTTCTGTCGCTGTTGTCGATCGTGTGAATACAACAATGAGTACGTGGATGGGGACAACTATGGCATGTGCTCAGTGTCATGACCACAAGTATGATCCACTTTCGCAAGAAGAATACTTTCAATTGTATGCAATTCTCAATAATACAGCAGATGCGGACCGGCGAAATGAGGCGCCTACAATTCGAATTCCGTGGAAGTCTGTGGATGAAAAAAGGGCAGTTATTGAAAAGGAAATCGCCGAACTACAGAAAGGAATCCCTGAACTCAGAAAGAAGGTCCCAAAGGGTTTTTCGGAGCCCCCAGAATTTCAGCCAGCTCGAAAGATACTGGAGCAGTTGCAGAAAAAACTGTCTCAGGTTCCAGTCATCACCGTTCCTGTCATGGAAGAACTTCCAGTCGATAAGCAAAGAGTGACGCATATTCAAATTCGTGGAAACTGGAAGAACCTTGGAAAAGAAGTCAGTGCCGGAGTCCCAGAGATATTTCATGGCATCCCTTCCGGTGACGGAGAAACGCTTGACCGACTTGTCTTGGCGAAGTGGTTGGTGGATCCTGCAAATCCGCTAACGGCCCGTGTGGTCGTCAACCGACTTTGGGAGCATTTCTTTGGGATTGGTCTTGTATCAACAAGTGAGGAATTTGGTAGTCAGGGAGAAGTTCCAAGTCATCCAGAGTTATTAGATTGGTTGGCCTGCGAACTCATTGACAACGCCTGGGATCTCCAGTCGATTCAGCGTCTCATTGTGACAAGTGCAGCGTATCAACAATCATCCAAATGTCCTCCGGAGGTCTTAGAAAAAGATCCAGAGAATAAACTCATTTCCTGTGGGCCAAGGATACGTCTTTCTGCAGAAGTCATTCGTGATCAGGCCCTTGCTGCTGCTGGCCTTCTTTCCCGCAAGAAGGGTGGGCCCAGTGTTAATCCCCCTCAACCAGACCTTGGCCTTAAGGCGGCCTTCGGTGGTGGTATTGATTGGAAAACAAGCACGGGAGAAGACAGGTACCGTCGTGCAATCTATACAACGTGGCGACGCAGCAATCCGTATCCCTCCATGGCAACCTTTGATGCTCCATCGCGAGAAGTATGTACGGTCCGTCGGCCTCGAACCAACACGCCTCTGCAGGCACTCGTGACAATGAATGATCCAGTCTACATTGAGGCTGCACAAGGTCTGGCCCGTCGCATCGTCCATGAAGGCGGGGCATCACTCGAAGATCGTGCAACATTAGGTTTTCGTCTTGTACTTTCAAGGTATCCAACCTCTATGGAAATCAAGCGTCTGGTTCATCTCTTTGAAGAGGCGCAGCATCACTATCTCGGGCATGCTGCCGCAGCAAAGGATATGGCAACGAATCCCTTAGGGCCTCTTTCGCAGTCACAGGAAGTCACTATGGCTGATCTTGCTGCCTGGACTGTGGTATCAAATATTATTCTCAATTTAGATGAAGCGTTCATGTGTCCGTGAGGTTTGTTATGCATCCAATTCTCGAACAAAAACTTATCACAACGCGCCGTCAACTTCTTGGGGGCATGGCTGGAGGCATTGGTGCCATGGCGATGTCGGAGTTAATCGGATCACCTCCCCATCCACTTGCAGTTGATCCCATGGCAGAAAAGCCAGCTCCATTACCTGCGAAAGCCAAACGTATGATCGTGATTCATTTGACGGGTTCTCCACCTCATCTTGATTTGTACGACAATAAACCTGAGTTGACAAAGCGGGATGGTGAGGTCTGTCCAGCGGAGACCATTGAGGGAAAGAAATTTGCCTTTACCAGTGGTACTCCCACTTTATTGGGAACGCGACGAAAGTGGGTGCGGTGCGGTGACAGTGGGATGGAACTCTCCGATGCGATTCCGAATCTTCATCGTGTTGCTGACAAAATGTGTCTTGTTCGGAGCATGTTTACAGATCAGTTCAATCATGCGCCAGCTGAACTGATGGTGTATACCGGTAGTCCTCGTGCAGGACGCCCCAGTCTTGGAAGTTGGGCGACGTATGGACTTGGGACAGAAAATGCCAATCTCCCCGGTTTCGTAGTGCTTATCTCTTCAGGGGTTCAGCCCAATGGTGGTACTAGTAGTTTTGGTGCTGGTTTCTTGCCAAGTGTGTATCAGGGAGTGCAATGTCGTTCAAAAGGAGATCCCGTTCTCTATGTTTCAGATCCTCCTGGAATGAGTCGAGAGTTGCGACGAAAAAGTCTTAATGCACTCAAGGACCTCAATGAGCTTCAGGCAAAAGAACTGGGCAATCCGGAAACGATTACACGTATTGCACAATACGAACTTGCATACCGAATGCAGGTAAGCGTGCCTGGTGTGATGGATATTTCAAAAGAACCTCAGTATGTGCTGGATGCCTACGGCGCTCAGCCAGGTGAAGAGAGTCTTGCAAATAATTGCTTGTTGGCAAGACGACTTGTTGAGGAAGGAGTCCGGTTTGTTCAACTGTTTGACTGGGGTTGGGATTTCCATGGGACGAGTCCGCAGCAGGATATTCGAGATGGTTTAACAAAAAAAGCAGCGACGTTTGATAAGCCAGCAGCAGCTCTCATAGAAGACCTTGAGCAAAGGGGACTTCTTGAAGACACGCTCATCCTGTGCACGGGAGAATTCGGAAGAACTCCGTTTCGTGAGGGGAGGACGTCAAAGGGTGCAGTTCTTGGGCGGGACCACTATCCAGACTGTTATTCTATTTGGATGGCCGGTGGCGGTGCACGCCCAGGATATGTGCACGGCGCGAGTGATGACCTAGGTTTTAACGTTGCTCGAGATAAAGTGCACGTTCATGATTTACAGGCAACCATTCTCAGCCTCCTTGGGTTTGATCACACCAAACTCACATATCGTTTTCAAGGAAGAGACTTCAGGCTGACAGACGTTCATGGAAACGTGGTCGATGCACTCATTGCATAGTTCACTGCAGGTTTACTGTCGTCCTACACTCAAGCAGACTAATGTGGTCTCGTCTCGAAGAAAAAGTTTCCCATTGGCAAGGGCAGGAAGTGCGCGAAGTGTACCGTTCAAAACACGATGTTGTCCGAGAACATTGAAGTGTTGTGGGGTTGCTTGCATCAATACAAGTTCACCATTTGTTTTGGCTGCCATAATCTTCTTATCAGCATAAATAAGGGTTCCGTATCCAAAGTTATCTTGGTTCCAAAGGACAACGCCAGTTGTCGTATCAATGCATTTCATGCTCGTTGGAGGCATGTCATCTCGCCCATCAATACAGTAGGCATGAGGACCAATCACGATGGGAGTGCAGTACTGACTGGCAAGCGCATCAGGGCTTTCCCAGCGTTTCATAAAAGCTGTTTGATTAAACGTGCCCTCAATGGAACCAATGCCATAAGAAGCTGTAATCAATAGTGAAAGCCCAGCTGGTTTCTTTTGAACTACTGGTATGGCTGCATTGACAGTTGGACCTCGCATGCCAAATGAAAACTCCCATTGCATCTCACCTGAGTGAGGGTCCAACAATAAACATTTATAACGCGTGATGATAAGAGCGTAGGTGGTTTTCCCAATCTTCACCCGTGTAGGTGATGAGTAGCTGGCCGGTTGAGCTGTGGTACTCCACATCGTTTTTCCAGTTGTCATTTCAAACCCAACGATGCCAGCATCTTTTTTTGCGCCCCCTACATTCACAACGACGATGTCGTCTATAACGATAGGGCTTGAGCCTGCGCCAAAGTATCCTTCTCTTGCGTCAAAATCTGTATGAGTATCCCGCTGCCATAACAGGTTTCCGGAATGAATGTTGTGACAGGCAAGAATTCCTTGTGCTCCATATGTAATGATGTATTTCCCATCAACGCAGGGTGTGCAGAGGGGGCCATCACCGCTCCCAACTTGAGGGCGAAAAGTTGTCGTATGCTGATCAGACCAGATTTCCTTTCCACTGACCGGATCGAAGGCTTCAAGAATTTCCTGATTGGCAAGACGATGGAACAAGAATCCTATGCCGCCAGAAACAACGATGCCGGCATATCCCTGGCCGACAGTTCTTTGCCATAGGACAGGTGGTCCATCTGGTGGCCATGTGTCGGATAACACTTCATCTGAAGAAGCGATACCTGATCGGGTGGGGCCGAGAATATCTGGCCACTCACCGGCATAACCATCTCGTGGGCTCATGCTGCCCACTATGATGAAGAAAAATATGGAAAACGAGTGATGTCTGATCGGTAGCAATGCGCTCATAAAAGTCTCTGTAGTCGAAAGGTAAACATCTTCAGTAGTCTGAGAGAATGTCGAGGCCATCTTTTCAAACTTCTCTTGAGATTCTACAGGCATACCTGCCGAATGAGGCAAGGGAATATGTGACAAGTCTTCTGCGGGAGCGAAATATCAGTATGCGAGTGAGTCGGCCGCGGCGTACAAAACTTGGAGACCATCATCCTCCGTCGCAGGACTGTTCATATCATAGAATATCGGTGAATGAAGATTTGAATCCGTATGCATTTTTGTTGACACTTCTTCACGAGATTGCCCATGTGGATGTATGGGAAAACTGTGGTGGAAATCGAGGGTGTCCAAAACCGCATGGAGTGGAATGGAAAGATACGTTTGGAAGGCTTCTTGCTCCACTCGTGACTGCACAAATGTTTCCAGAGGATGTGACTGTTGCACTTGAACAGTACATGCATAATCCAACAGCGATGTCATGTAGTGATCGTGAGCTTGTGCTTGCCCTTGCGAAGTATGACACTCAAAACTCGACGAGGGTCCGCGTCGAAGACATTCCACTGGGAGGTGTCTTTCGTACTGCAAATGGTCGTACCTTCTGCCGAGGCCTGAAGGCGAGGACACGTTTTCTTTGTGTTGAGCAAAATACGGGAGTGGAGTTTCATGTTCATGCTCTTGCTGATGTGGAACTCGTCACCTCAGGACGATCCGGTTCAGTGATGACACACACCAGATCATCGTCCTGAACGAAGGATATTTTTTGAAGAGAGGTTTTCACTCGAGTTCTTTGATGCTGCAAATACGGAACGAATCCACTCACCTCGGGTAGTTGATTCGAAAGGGGGTGACAGGTGGTGAAACCTCGCGAGTTCAATCCAACGCTTCAGTACCTTCGGATCAAGCGGATGATCGAGTTTTGCGGCATGCCCAGGAAACGCCTCAAAGTATTGGCTGATAATGTGTTTGCCTCGTATGCCTGGTTGCGGGGGAGCAGCTTCCAGTTGATGGAGACCGCCAAGCCCAGCCCACCATTGTACCGCCGTGAAATCAGGATGATTTGGTGGTACATCACTTACATGGATTGTCGCACCACCGTGAGCCCAGATTCGTTTTTGTAACGCTGCAACATCAACTTGCTGAACCGGAAGGTTGGTCTCTAGGGTTATGGCAGCGGCGTGTCCAGCACCTTCACCAAGAGACATCCAGATCGGTTCTAAACGAATTGCGCAGAAGCCGACGTGGCTTGCACTGCACGCCGTCGGCACAAGGAGATTACGCATTTTCTTCGGTACGATGACCCCATAGGGAATTTGGTAGGGTGCAACAGCTTTGTA
Source organism: Pirellulales bacterium (assembly GCA_039831735.1). Taxonomy (GTDB): domain Bacteria; phylum Planctomycetota; class Planctomycetia; order Pirellulales; family UBA1268; genus CACORA01. The sequence continues at coordinate 1,971 of JBDOMS010000199.1, read as the reverse complement.
AAACTCCCCGGTGTGAGTGCCGCCTACTCTGGGGCCTGTGTGACCTGTCCCGTGACAATTATGACTATATTCACCGACTGCTATGGAGTCGGGATGCAGGTGAGAACGGGTGTCGTGTGCAGCGTTTTTTGTGTCAGTTTCGGTATAGACATACATCCCTACCATCCGTCGCGCTTCCCGCACGTAGATTTGGGACGGGACGTGATTGGTTTCGACAAACTCGTCGCGGCATAGTCCCCACGTGGAAGTTTCCTTCCGAAATACCTCGGGCAATGCCGCATCGGTCTGGAGGAAATGGATCAAACCGAATTGCCAGTCGAGATGCTCCCGTTCAATACGTCTTCGAGTGGTAAGATTTCCTTCGGGATAATCACGATTACGATCTGGTAAGGAAAGTCGAACAAGGCCCTTTGATACATCGTTAATGTCATGCTGGCCGTTGGGAAGAATCGGCAGGTGAGCCTTGAAAATGAAGTGTCGTCCTGGATAGCCAAACGCCGAGGAGAATTTACCAGCATTCACGAATGGAACGATGGCTTCATAGTCCTCGCGTCGATAGCCTTTGGGTACTGGAATCGGCACAGAGTTGTTTTGGTTTTGCGTCATGCAAAGGCGGAAGTTGTAACCCTGAACGTGATTGTCAGCCTTCTCTGGTGCGAGCGATTCGTTGTACTCCGACCTCGCTTCTCGCCCCAGGCGATAAGGCACACCGGCCGCGGCCATGAGATCACCTTCGTAGCTTGCGTCGATTACGATCTTCGCGTTGATTGTGATGGGAGCACCCGTCGATTGTGCAAATGTCAGACTCGTGATGGATTGATCTGCAACAGTTGCTTCAACAAGACGATGTTTTGTCAAAACCCTGATCAATGGTTTTTCAGCAAGCATTTTCTGAAAAATCAATAGGTTGATTGAGGGTTCGCCATGTGTCCCGCGCCAGCAGTCCTGAACCTGCTGCGAGTCCGTGCCATAATGTGTGTCGTAATACTTCAGTACTCGCTGACTGAAATTGAGAAACGGTCCGTTGATCGCTTCAAAGCTGTGAAAGTCCGAGTGTGAAAGGCCATGCGTTGTCATGCCACCAATCTGGGCGGTTGGTTCTATCAGCAGCACATCGCAGTCACCATCTGCAGCAGCCATTGCGGCAGAAATGCCAGCAGGAGTTGCGCCATAGACGAGAACGTCTGACTGACGCGACCCTGCCTCTACGGCTAGTGCCGACATTGGACAGATCCAGACGATGACCAGAGCTAAAAGACGCATCATATTAGCCATAGTGCATCTGATTATAGCTGTTCTTGAAACACTTATGCAGTCACTTCCGCTCTATATGCATACGGTGACGTGCCAGTGAGCAGGGCACTGGGGCATATGAGAAAGTCAGGTTGAGCATGGGGTGGTTGCAGATGTGATTGCTAGTCATCGTCGACGCGTTGTCCTTGGTCGCGACGATGGGGCATTGCGATAATGCCTGCGACGAACGGTATTCCCATATACATGAAGCGGTCTGTAGGCACGTTTCTCAATGGGGGTGTTCTTTATTTGTTCTCGTGACTCACCAAATGCAATGATTCGTGGGTCAAAACCAGTTTTACCAACGGCTGGGGCAGCCTTACTGGATCGAGAAAAGACTGAGATTAAAGCAAGCACTACAACTGAAAGACAAGAAAAGGCGCGCATGAAAGATTTCTCCAAACATGAGTCGCCGGCCAGATACGAAGAATCGACATTCAAAGCCAAATATTCTTGACAAATTTTAAATGGTATTATTTTCGTTATAGATGGTATGACCGCTCGTGAGGCTGGAGGCGTTTCGTGCATATTGTCTGAAATGAGAGGGTTTCTGTTATGACATCCAAAGGCATCTGTTGTTCACGGCTGCTCATACTGATTGAGATTTTCATGCTGAGTACATGCTCAGCGTATGGAAATGATCGATGGCTCGATCTTACCCATGCTTTTAATGAACAT
>JBDOMS010000266.1:0-2118 GCA_039831735.1 Pirellulales bacterium | reverse complement strand
GTCGCCGCCCGGTTACGCTAGACGTTCCCGCTGGCCAGCACATGCGCACTCTGGCAGTGAATTTGTCTTTCCTGATGAGACCGATATTTCTGATTTCCACACATACGCCATTGAATGGGAACCGGGCATTATTCGATGGTTTGTTGATGACACGCAATATAATCAGCAGTCTTTCTGGTGGAGCAGTAGCAAGACTAATGGCCCGAAAGGAGTGTTCCCAGCAAATGAAAATGATATCAATGCATGGCCAGCACCTTTCGACAAACCATTCTATCTCATCGTCAATCTTGCTGTTGGTGGAAGGTTTGCCGGAAACCCAGACCAATCGACCACGTTTCCAGCAGAAATGCTTATCGATTATGTTCGGGTGTATAAAAAAAAGACTGCGTACAAAAAAATGTCACCTCGCGGTGATGGATCTCTTCCGTTCCAAGTACCGTAACTATTTGATTACGTCAGCGTGCACCACCAAAACCGAACAACTGACATGCTGCGGTGCCCAAAGTTGAAAAAACAACCGTGAAGTGGATACTTTTTTCTCACACCACATCTTTTCTTTCTTGGAGTTCCCCATGCGTTGCTATGTACAGACACTTATGCTTACCTGTCTCGCTTTGCCTTTCACCACAACTCCTGTGTGTGTTCAGGCTGAAGAGGTCGTCTGGACGCCCCTATTCAATGGTTCGTCTCTGGATGGCTGGGAAAAAGTTGGAAAAGAAGACAGCACATGGACCGTCCGAGATGGTGCCATCGTTGGCTCGGGGTCACAGTCGATGCTCGTCTGTACAAAACAGTCCTTCAAAAACTTTCGATACCGTGCAGAGATCAAAATCAATGACGGTGGTAATTCCGGCATGTATTTTCGTACAACACGCAAGCCATCATTCACTGACGGCTATGAGGCACAGATTGATAGCACCCACAAAGATCCTATTCGGACTGGATCAATTTATGGCATGTGTCATATCTATAAAGACCTCGTCAAACCAAATACCTGGTTTCAATATGAACTCGAGGTCCGAGACGATGTCTGGAGACGACGCCCGCTGACGCGAATCAAGGTGATTGTGAACGGTGACGAATTATATGAATACCTTGACTTTGCCAAGACGTTTGAGGAGGGTTACTTTGCGTTTCAGCAACATGACCCGGGTAGCGTTGTAGAAATCCGAAGTGTTGAGGTCGTCCCTCTTGATGATTGATGTGTCCGGTCTCACATCACGTGCCCCCCTAATCCTTGATGCTCTCTAAAGTCGGAAATGCATTATGAATCTCCGAGTATGGATACGACGAATACCATCCACCTCTGCTCTCATGCTGATAGGAGTATTTGCCTCTTTCTCAGTTGGATCTGCCGAGCCACCAGTTCGAAAGTTTGACGCTTCTGGTGCACCACCATTTATTCGCCTTGATGATCAACCAGGGCGCAATCCACCACTGAGCACAAGTGGAAACTACGTCATCGGCCCAGAGTATACCCCCGCACCTGAACTCCGGGTCATCGCTGGAGTGCCTCAAGGCAAGGTTTTTCAGTTCACTATTGATTCTCGTGATACCCAACTCCTCAATCCTGGTATTGCACGTAATGAGTTTGGCAAAGTCGATCCAAACAATCCAAAAACACTGATCGTGGAGACCCATGCAATCGATTATACGCGGCAGATCACGGTCTATGTGCCAGCACAATATCGCCAAGGCTCTCTCGCTCAATTCATGATTGTGCATGATGGCCCCAAGGGAAAACCTCAGATGGCTATTCCGCGGATGCTCGACAATCTCATTCATCAAGAGAGAATTCCACCAATCATGGCGATCTTTGTTGCAAATGGTGGTGGAGATGCTCAAGGCCATGAACGAGGCAAGGAGTATGACACGTTATCTGGGCTTTTTGCCGAATATATTGAAACCGAGGTATTGCCACGTGTCGAAAAACAATGTGGTGTACGGCTGACGAAGGACCCATCAGGCCGAGCCACAATGGGCAGTAGTTCAGGTGGAGCAGCAGCTTTAAGTATGGCGTGGTATCGACCGGATCTTTATCACAGGGTGCTGACAACATCAGGAACATTTGTCAACCAACAGTGGCCTTTCAATCCAAAGACACCTGATGGAGCATGG
>JBDOMS010000019.1:0-2119 GCA_039831735.1 Pirellulales bacterium | reverse complement strand
ACCACCACGGTACCGAGGTTGCAGTTGTTGCACAGTTGACGGAACAGCTGGTGCAAGTCGTAGTCCAAGTTGTTCCCAAGAACGTTCAGAGGCCGTAGCTTTTTCTTTCTTAGCTTTTGCCAAGGCGAGCAATAGATTTTCTTCACCACCTTCGCGTGTGATTGTGACGGCAATGCTTTCCCCTGCTTTTCTGCCAAGCAACGCCCTCTCGATGTCAAGTTGGCTTGACACACTTTTGTTGCCAACCCGCACAATGATATCACCAGCACGCATGCCAATAGTGTCGGCTGGGCTTTCACGATGTACAGATTCAATGAATGCCCCCGTACCACACGTTCTGCATACGAGACCGTGCCATGTGTGGTCTATGCGCTCAACAGATAGAAGCCTTGTAACGATACGAAGAACGCTGTCTACGGGAATTGCAAATCCAATTCCCTGCGCACCAGCTCGAACCGCGACGTTAATACCGATCATTTCTCCTTTGATGTTGAGAAGTGGGCCGCCGGAATTTCCTGGGTTGATGCTGGCGTCTGTCTGGATGAGGTCCTCGTACCTCTGGGTTGGGCTAACGTCCACGTTTCGGTGGAGGGCAGAAATGATCCCACGGGTCACCGTGTGTTTGTATCCAAAAGCGTTGCCAAGCGCAAGGACGGTCTCGCCAATGAGGAGGTCTTCAGATGTTCCTAACTGAATAACAGGCAGCGGCTCTGTCGTGTTAATCTTGATAATGGCAAGATCAGTCCTGCGGTCATGGGATATGAGACGTGCTGCAACTGTGCGACCGGATGCGAGGGTTACTTCGATCTCACGAACCCCATCAACAACATGAAAGTTGGTGACAGCATAGCCCCGGTCATCAATGACGACACCAGTACCCATCCCATTGACTCGACGGTCTTCAGTATCATCAGAGGAGTCGGAGACGTATTTCTCTCCATGAATATTTACAACGCTGTCTCGGCATGACTCGATAGCTCGTACGATTGCTGTCCTACGAATATTTTCAGCAGCGTCAACGCTCTGGATTGCCGTGAAGGCAAGAAAGATCGCTATGAGCAGGCGGACCCGCGAATAAAGCATGAGACTATCCCGGACAAAAGTGGCCACTGGCGGCTACGTGTCCGACCGCCCTTCTCGTGATGTGTCGACGATTCTCGCGGATGAGGTTTGATGCTATCTTCGGGGGCCGTATACCTTGCCAGTGAGTCATCTTTGACTCCCGTCTCATGCCGTCTGGGGCGAGTTTGCGGGTGGCGAAAAAAAAATCAAGGATTTTGGCGGCGAGATGGCTCTGTTGAGTCTGTTTTTCTGGGCTCTTTCGGCAGAAGAAAAGGCAGTAGCTGAAGGACAAGGAAAAGAATTAACGTAGTAAGAATCACATATGGCCAGATTGCCGCAAGTCGTTCACCAAAAGTCCAGCCAGCGGCACGAGCAACGCCACCGACGAGGGTTGCCAGAAAGAGAATGAACAGGCCAACCATGATGATGCCACACCCGAGAGATGCCATTGTGCCTCGGAATGTTCCCAGTTCACTAAATTCTTCTTGATGGAGGTCAATGCCCCGACCTTTTTTTACACTCCTCGGAATAGTCTCTGCTAGCTCAATGGCGCGTGCGGCATCAGCCCACGTCGCTTGAGGGATGAACGAGTCTGAACGATTATTGGCGTTGCCTTCTACCGCCTTGATTAGTTGATCTAGAAGTAGGTCAGCAGGATTAAAAGAAAGCGTCTGACTAGGAAAAGTTGGAAGTAGATCCAGCGTGTCTACATCTGTCTGCTGAGTAACTTTCCAGATACCACGAGATCGTTCAGGGACATAAACAGATAGTCTGCCGCGCTCACAAATCAGTTGGATGATGAGTTTCTGTAACTGTCCTTTGGCAATCTGCCATCGAACTGAAATTTGATCGGGGCCACTTAAACCGACAGCAAGATTTGCCCATCCGGCATCACCTCCACCGAGTGCCATGAGTCTGGATGGGTCTCCAATTAATACACGAATGATGTCTGCATCACAGGCAAAGCCACCAAGAACACTGTCTTGATCACGGATTGGCTGCTGTCGCTCGATTTGAAGTGATTCGATAGGACCAAGTGGTCCATTGCCAGCAATTG
>JBDOMS010000048.1:0-2122 GCA_039831735.1 Pirellulales bacterium | reverse complement strand
TATATTCGCAGAATTAGCTGCTCCCGGCGTTCCATTGATCACGCTGCTTGACTGCCATGAATCTTTATTGCCCCAGCTGCTAAGATCCTGATTTGATGCATTAATAATCTCCAATGAAAAACCAGCCCCATCGGTCAGGAATGATTGTCCGTATGCATCAAACTGATGCCCCCAAGAGTTCACAAGCCCCCGAAAGACAACTTCCATCCGCATCGTTGAAGGATGATAACGAAATCCTCCTCCCGCCTTCAGCCTTACAACACCACGAGACGTTTCTGTATCAGTACGAGTGTAGATTGATTGATTCATGTAGAGGCGACCATCTGGGCCCCAGCGAAGTGTATGCAGATTATGGTGCGTATCCTCGGTTCCAAATCCAGTAAGTAAACGTTTTCGAATATCTGCCTTCCCATCACCATCCGTATCTTTCAGGAACAACAAATCTGTACTCTGCGCAACATAACAGCCTCCATCACCTGGTTCGACACCCGTTGGAATCAACAGGCCATCAGCAAAAACCGTTGATGAATCTGCCCGTCCATCGTTATTCGTATCTTCAAGAATTAGGATCTTGTCAGGGGATGATTGGCCAACTTCAATCATTGGATACGCTTCACTGCTTGCAACCCATAATCGGCCAGAAGGATCAAAGTTCATTTGAATTGGTTTATTGAGTTGAGGATTCTCAGCCCAGAGCGTGACCTCCAAATCCTTTCCAACGGTGAACTGTGGGGTCGGTTGCTTGTGAAACTTGGCATACTGTGATTCAACCTGAGGCGGCTGCGGATGAAACATGTTGTTTTCGAGTGATCGCAACAATGCGATATTCTTTTCTTCCTCAGCAATCAATTCATCATATTTTGGAATTTCAATTGCATTTTGCCCCTGCTCACGTTTTCGAAAACCGAAAACATAGGCCATATTTGCTGGACGGGACCGATGAAACCACCATGTGTTTTTTTGTAAGATCACAGACCGCAGGAGTTCGGCATTCGGATTACTTTGCCACACCTTTGAATATCCAAGTTTTTTGCCAATCTCAATTGCGACTGCTCGGTAACCGTTATCGTTCAAATGAATTGGGTTCTTTCGTTCCTTCGAATGGGTCGCTACTGCAGACAGATCAACAAACACACAGTTTCTTGATGCGGCGAGACTCGCAATAACACTTGAGTAGGCCCGAAGTGCTTGACGATGTGCGTCAGACCGCTCGGAAGGTTGATCGGTCCGAGATACTGGAGAAAGAAAGACAAACCGCACGTCTGGACAGATTCCAGTAATAGATGCAAGCAGCCTCTCATACTCATGCTTAAATGCCTTGACACCCCCCAAACCCCCTTCCAGTGAACTGGCCATGCCATATCCAAAAATAACCACCGTAGGATCAGTGAGTTCGAGTTGTTTCAACAACTGCTTCCACCCCTCGTCATCAGGCTCCCTACCCGCCTGTAAAAGACTGAGCCCAAATCGTGAATTGCCTGCCGGCGTATCAGCGCTCCACCCAAGATTACGAAAGGTCACATGACGACTGGGAAATGCCGTGGTCATCATGAGCTCAATCCACCCGGCGTATTGTTCTTGTTCAATAAACGTATCACCAAGAAACACAACACGGTCACCTTCAATAAGTTCAAAGAGCTGCTCTTGGCCAAAGCATGGGCGACAAAAAGAACACCCTATACACGCAATCACCAACAGTAGTGCTCCCCATATCTTCATACAGTTATTCATGGCAACTCATACATTAAGAGGGTTTGCTTCTACAACACACATGAGCCCGTCGAAGAATAAAATTGCGGCCAGCACTCTACCGGCTTCTCTTACAATCCTTCGCCTTTCCTTTTGGATGTACTTCCTTGAATGCTTGAATGATTGTTTCATGCTGAACATGCAACGAAAAAACTTGTTGTGCTAATCGCCGTGTACCTGCCTTAATCGTCCAGAAAGCCTCAGAATCAATTGCACACGTTCGAACTGATCCAACCAATCCGAAATAACCGCAGCAGTAGAATCTGAATCCGGGGAAACAAGTCCCGTTGAACAACTTGACCCAACATTTTGTTCACATGAAGCAGAACGATACGCAGAAAGAGTCTTATCACCGTAGACGAGGACTGGATAC
>JBDOMS010000003.1:0-9061 GCA_039831735.1 Pirellulales bacterium | reverse complement strand
AACCGCATTGACACCGTGCCGTCATCAAGAAGGCTCAAACATTCTTGGTCATCAAGCCGTTCAAGAAACTCCTGCATCTCTTCGAGATGATCACTGTCTTCGTTTCGGCCAGCCATACCAAGAGGGTTGCATGATTCGTCATCCAAAGCTGAAAAAACTTCGACCTTTACCACATGTCGCACCTCCGCCTGCGTGTCGATAGGGCATTTGCAAACGTCGCACGAGTAGTGAAGCATAGTTTTTCCCCAAAAAAAGAATACCGTGAGAGCGGCTTATGAATTGTTTTGAATGCTTGCACATCCATATTCCGACATGATGAGTCTGCCTGTAAGTTACAACAAAGGCAAGTAGTCTGCGCGACCTTTTTTGAGACGCCTCCTAACGGAGAAGAATACGGGCGATTTGGCAGACTCTGCAAGTCGCTGTTAAGATAGCATCTTTCTGACCGAGCTTGGCAAAAAAGCAGGAGGTGGCTTTATGTCCAGCACAGCATTAGTAGCGTCCATAAATAGATCCGAGAGCAACGCCCTTGGGCTGAGTGTGCTTGTGCTCAATCGCTCTTTTATGGCAGTGCATATCACCAGCGTAAGGCGAGCTATTTCACTGCTTTATCGCCACATTGCAGAAGTCGTCCACATAGAGGAGGGACAATTCTCTGCGTATTCCATTGATTCATGGCGTGAACTCTCATCACTTCACTCAGAATTTCGCACTCCCGAACAAGACTGGATTCGAGCAGTCGGCTACGAGCTCCAAGTCCCTCGTGTCATCCGCCTCACGTCATGTGATCGAACTCCTAAGCACGGCCTACGGTTCAATCGTCGTAATGTTTTCGCTCGGGATGGTAATCGGTGCCAGTATTGCGGCAAGCGTTTTCCTACAAGTGAATTATCACTCGATCACGTTATACCTCGTAGTCAAGGTGGACTTACAAGTTGGGAAAATATTGTGTGTGCGTGCGTGCGATGTAATGTTCGAAAAGGAGGCAAAACTCCGAACGAAGCTCATATGTCACTGATCAAACAACCAGTTCGACCAAAGCGGAGTCCAATGCTTTCAATCAAACTTGGAAACCCGAAATATGCAAGTTGGAAAAGTTTTGTCGATGCGGCTTACTGGACCGTTGATCTTCGATAAAAAAACAGAAAAGAAAAAAGTTGTATGAAGCGTGCATAAGCACACGCATTCAAATTATTGACTCTCCTTTGACATCAGCACAAAGGATCTTTCTTTTCTGTAATCACCGGAAGATCAGGAGCCATTTCAGCATTAAGCTCAGTGAACTCTTTCCACTCTTCTGGGAGATTATCCTCATGGAAGACCGCTTCAACAGGACACTCAGGCACACAGGCCTCACAGTCAATGCATTCATCTGGGTGTATGTAGACCATCTGCTCACCCTCGTAAAAACACTCTACGGGGCAAACCACGACACAGTCGGTGTACTTGCAGGCAAAACAGGGCTCAGCTACGACGTGGGTCATGGAAACATTCCTCCTAGCTATTCTTCAAAAATTCCTGGGACTATCGATCTCAAAATTCCGGTGCGCGAAAATACTAGGTTCCCACCGGCATTCTGTCAACGAACTAGCCATCGGCAAATGGGCCTATAAATCATGAGATTACCACTTAAGTGCCCGAAATAGCCTTGGTATTTGGCCTAATCCTTCCCTATGATTCATGTGAAAAAAATTTTCAGTGCGTGACATCCCAAACCTTCGGAGGATTGTGCTGAGCAGGCGTCCTCTGATGAGTATTTCAGAAAGTAGTTTTTCTCGTGACTAGCGACACGCCTGATAGTACGAAATCACGCAAACCGCTACTTTCAGATGACGATCAGTCTTTATTGAAACAGTGCCTCGGCAACCAGCCCAAGGCATGGGATCTGTTTTTGGAACGATTTTCTGGGTTGTTCGCATACATCGTTCATAAGACTGCTTCTCAAAGGGGCATCGCATTGAGCAGTGCAGATCGAGATGATCTTATTTCTGAAATAATGCTGGAAATAATTCGTAATGATGTTTCAGTTCTCCGAAACTTTGCTGGAAGAGCAAGCCTTACTACCTTCTTGACTGTGATTGCGCGACGTGTTTGTGTTCGTTCACTCATCCGTTCCCAAAAAGCTTACAAAGCGACAGCAGCAGCAACTGCCTCCCAACAAAAGAATAGAAAAAATCATGAAAACAGTATTGCTCAGCGAGAAGAAATTCTCTGCATGCTTAGCCATCTTGATCCCAAAACGGCAGACATTGTTCGCATGCACCATCTTGAGGGAAGAAGCTATGGTGAAATAAGTCGTATTACGGGAATTCCATTAGGATCAATAGGGCCAACTTTGTCACAGGCGCGAGAAAAAATGCGTGAAACATCGAATCGTGATGCTCAATGACACCTGTGGCATTCAATCATGAGACATCTGCAATTAGTGTTTGGGACTAATGACTACGGATGGATCCGCTAAATCAATCGGTTCATATCCCTCGTAGGCCGGCATCTGCCATAGTTGGCCGGGATCTCGGGCTGGCATATTCGTTGTGACAGCCTTGAGACTTAGTTCAAAGTTCACTCCGGATGCTGGCCATGAAACCTCAACTTTTCTTGGTAGCGCTGCTCCTGACGTTTGGTCTACACGATGTTGTGTTGTTCGTACGCTGGCAAGGCGCTCACCTTCTGGAGTAAAAAGATGTTGTTCAAGAACCAATCCAGTCGTCGGGTCAATAAGTGTTGACTTTAGCAACTCCCCTTCAGGCGAAAGCATCCGACTTCGAACTTCAAGGCGTCCATCCGAGAGTCGCAATGGTCCCTCATGTGAATCGGCAGGATTGAAGGAAACAAGACCAAGGAGTTCTGGCATCCAATCGGCCCGGATCGGCAGCAGCCTTCGGGCAGATGATTGAGCATACTGATCATGTCTGCAAAAAAGCATCACGGGTGGATCATGACGGCGAATCCATAGCCAGAAAAGATCGTCGTTACTACCGATATCCAGTTCATTACCACTCATTGATGTTTGTGCGCGAAGTCGAAATCGACGCGGCGGTTCACAGGCAACCTGAGCTGATAATCGTGGTACACCAGGGACAGAAATGACAGCCTGTGGCGCCATATAGTTTCGAACCCGCTGTGAGTTGTCGTGAATAGCCGAAATAATTTGATCAAGTGATGGATCGGGAGGCAGTACACGTGGGAGAGGCATCATGCCTACCTGATATCCGCTGAGGATCTGAGGGCACGTTGCCCCGCTCGATGCAAACGCTACCAAAATTACACCGAGGGCCACTACGCGAGGAATAGTCGTTGATTTCACTCCTCACCTCCGGACCAAAGCAGTAATTGAAGCCGTTCTTCCACTCCTTTAGCAAAAGCCTCTTCCGCTGAAGTGACCTCCACTCGGTATTCAGATTGACGCTTTCGGCAACTCAGTACAAGTGACTGAGGATCCATATGACTTGCTACCTCTGTGCTATGTGCGTCGTTGACTTTCAAAACCTTCCGACGAACAAGTTGAAGAGCAACGAGATATCGTAAAGCCTTGTCCTCTGGATGGGATTCCAACTCCTCAAGGACATCAAGAAGGACTTCCGCAGGCGCGAGTTTTGGACCAGAGGAATCCGATGGAATATAACGAGACTTCCACCAGGCAAGTGTCCCATCCGGAGGCCCATCCCAAGCCTTTGCAGCACAATCTATTCTCTCAAGTGCTCCTGCATTACGGACCAAAGCCGAAACCATCAGATCTCCGGAAGAGAATTGATATCCGGTGCGTGCGCAAACACAATGTGGTTTCTGCAATTTCAGATCCATCACAAAACAATAGGGAAGGATCTGAGCCACAGCAACGCTGCATCGCATTCAAATCACGCAATTTAGGAAAGCGTGGTGAGCAGCAGGTTTGCCACATCAACGAGACCGTCCTCATCATGTCGGCCAACTACATGGTCAGCAACAGCCCGCACCTCGGGAACTGCGTTCCCCATTGCAATCCCTAATCCAGCCCCACGAAGCATTGGAGTGTCATTTCGGTCATCCCCAACAGCACAAATCGCCTCAGGACGAATACCCCAATCATTCGCCAGTCGCAATACAGCAGACCATTTTGTCACATTGGCAGGTGCGATCTCACATAAAAAATCAGAGTATCGGGGACTCTTGATCGTATGCAGTGATACTTCACTCAACCACGTATTGCGAATTTCCGACTCAAGCGAATGCATGTCCTTCTGTGACCCCATTACAAACCCAGCAAAAACTCCCACAGGAGGTTCTTTATGAAGGTTTGGTGTTATTTTTGCCAACTTTTGATTGCACTTCAGATACTCTTGAAAACCCTTTTCCTTTGTTGAAGGTCTTGAATCCTGAAAATGTTTTCGGCAATGAAAATCAAATCCTCGTTCATAACTGTCTGTGTACAGTACAGGCTCATGGCCATGCGAGATAATTATAGAGAGCACGTTCTTTAGGACTTCTGGCTGAAAGACTGCACGAAACTGAGTGCGGTGAGTACATGCTTGCTTTACCAATGCACCAGAAGCCGTAACTAAAGGCTCTTCAATCTGGAGCTGTGAGGCGATCGGCAAGACATCACGATATCGGCGCCCAGTAGCAAGGAGAACACGAATGCCCGCTTTTCTCACTCGGCGAATTGCCGAAACAGTTGCTTCCGTCACTTGATGTTGACTATTTGTCACAGTGCCGTCGACGTCAAGAACAAGCAGCTGTATTGGCTCCATTCCTTGATGGTCAAGCGGTGATAGTCGCGAGGGTTGGAGGTTCATCATGCGTATGGTAAACGAATGTTATGCATGATGTTAATTCTTCAGAAGAGATCCCTTTTATTCCCATTGCTGCCACTGGCAGTATCCCAATTGGTGAAGGAAGGACATTCGAGGCAGGCGGCAGGCTTATTGCAGTGTTTTTTGATGGGTCGAACTATTCATCCATTGATGATCTTTGCCCGCACATGGGAGCCTCCCTTGGCTCTGGCCCCATGGTGGATGGAGTTGTGACCTGCCCATGGCATGCATGGCGTTTTCGGCTTTGTGACGGTGCATGGTGCGATAATCCAAAGCTGGCGGTTGATGTCTTTGAAACGCGAGTGAATGGAGACACCGTCGAGGCTCGGATACCCCCTCCTCGCCACGTGGAAGTACCACCTAGTCAATCGTGACAGACTGACCAGGTTTGAGAACCTGAGGCTCAGAAATACCTGTAGCCGTTACCATTTCAGCCCACGCTTCAGGATCTTGCTGGATCGGAGGCCAAGTGTTGTAGTGGCTCGGTAAAACCTTTTTCGCCTTGATCATACGAATCGCTTCAATCGAGTCATCAGGTCCCATGGTAAAAACATCTCCGATAGGCAGAATTGCAACATCGATACCATGCCCAACGCCGTCAGGACGACCGATTCTTTCCATGTCAAGAAATACGGATGTGTCCCCAGCAACGTAGATTCTTTTACCTGCCACATTCAAAAGCCACCCCGCTGGATTCCCTCCATAGGTACCGTCAGCAAAACTTGAGGAATGATGGGCAAGTTCCATCTTTGCTGAACCACCAGGCACGGCACTTTGTCCACCAAAATTCATTGGCTGTGTCTTCTGAACTCCCTGACTACTGAGCCAGTTTGCGATTTCAAAGTTACACAAAACCGTCACATTGAGACGATTCGCAATAGGCACCACATCAGCAATATGATCCGCGTGAGCGTGCGTTACTAGAATGGCATCACAGGTGACATCTTCTGCTTTCATCGACGAGGTAGGACACTCATCGAGAAATGGGTCGATCAAGAGAACACCGTCACTTGACTCAACAAACCATGTTGCATGCCCTGTCCACGTAAGCTTCACTGACATGTTCAACTCCTCTCTCAAAAATGGTTATGGTTTCACCCCCCGGTATCGGAAGACTTGAGGCTACTCTTTACACACCGACTTTTAGGATCGCAAATTTCGCATCATGCACTTCTTGTAGGCTTCAACTCCTGGTTGACCATAGGGGTTCGTTCCCACAAGACGCCCTTCAACAACGGTCGCAAGCATCAGCATTTGCAATAGCTGTCCAACTGCATGCTCATCAATGCGGGGCAGAACAATATCAGCTGTGGGGCGTTTGTCCTGAGCGTACGCTTCATTTGTACCAGCTGTTGCTGCAGCTAGCATATCTGGCCACGATGTGCCCTTGAGATCATCAAGTTGATCCTCATTGTTGCCAAAGGCACCGAAAGACGGCAAAGTCAGTGTATCCCGACGGGGCTCTCCAACAATCAGATTGGTTATCAGTTTATCTCGACGCCCCTCTTGATGTTGCTGACCACGCGAATGCAGGTCACGTGTTGTTACGGTTGTCAATGGCGTGGCACCCAACTCATTTTTACCTAAGCTCTCGGAGAGAAGTTGGTCATACCACAGTCCTACAGCTTCCAACCGATTGCTCCACGAAGACAGAACGCGAATAGAAGCCCCCATAAGTTTCTCTGCCAAGTGAGAGATGCCCACGTATTGCAAGACAGGGTTTTCAGAAACGGGGGCCTCACGAAATCTGTGATTCATCGCAACAGCCCCCTCCAGGAGACGCACGACATCGATTCCGACAATTGACGCCGGCAACAAACCGACAGCCGTAAAAATGGAGAACCGTCCTCCAACTCCGTCAGGGATATTAAATACTTCTGGACATCCAATAGCTTTTGCAAGGTTTGCAAGCCGGCCTGTTGTTCCTGTAATTGGCACCACTCTCTCAGCCATGACGGAAGCCTGCTCACCAACGCTTTTGAATAATGCATCCAAAAAAAGACGTGTTGCCACTGCAGTTTCCAGTGTGCCACCACTCTTGCTCACAACAAGTACCGCCCATTGATTCAACAGGTCATCTGAAACAGATGTGCTCAACGGTGCGACCAAATCGAGAAGGCCTTGTGCTGAATCATTGTCGATATTGTATCCCTCGAACGAAAGCCGTGGCCGACCTCCACGTTCCCCGCGAGATAATTCATTATGAAATGGATGACAACATGCTTCGAACAGTGCGCGAGTGCCCATGTATGAGCCACCGATGCCCAAAACAAGTACCCGATCCACCGTCTCACGAATCCGCTTTGATGTTTTCAAGATGGAGAATAGTTCACTGCTTGGCCGTTCGGTCAGATAATGTGAGAGAAGCCTGTCAGGCAAATCAATAAAAGCTGAATCCAGCACCTCACCATCCCGAATTGAACCAGTGTGAAAGCGATCAACATCAGCTAGCGACTCCGACCGGGCAGCATCGAGTGCGGGAGCAATGTCATGAAGTTGCTGCCGATCGATGCCACCTGTTTCCAGAACTGCCTGATAATCGTATTGAATGGGATCTTCTGGGGGCTTTGGCCGAACTACATTCATCAAAATTTCCTCAATTTTGTATGGGGGAGACTGTCTTCAGATCCGTGACTTCGGTATTCTGGCGGGCAATGGTATCAAACCGCCACCAAGAAGGAACCCACCGTGACTGAACATGACCTTGTGCGTGAACTTGTTGAAAAAAACTCCTCCAAAATAATCCTCCTCGTGGCCGACGGTCTTGGTGGTTTACCACTCAATACGGGAGGTAAAACAGAGCTGGAGACAGCACAGACTCCGAATTTGGATCGCCTTGCCTCGATTGGTACAAGTGGATCAAGCGTGCCAGTTCTCCCCGGCATTACGCCAGGATCAGGCCCTGGTCACTTAGGACTTTTCGGTTACGATCCAATTGAATTCAAGATCGGAAGAGGCGCACTCGAGGCTACTGGCATCGGCTTTGAACTCGGCCCGAATGACGTTGCAGCTCGAGGTAACTTCTGCACCCTTGACTCAGACGGGCTCATTTCAGACAGACGAGCTGGACGAATTCCATCAGACGAAAGTTTTGCGGTGGTAGAAAAGCTCCAGCGTGTAAATATCAAGGGTGTTGAAACCTTTGTGAAGCCTGTCAAAGAACATCGATTCGTTGTGGTCTTTCGAGGATCTGGACTTGATGGTCGCATCGCTGACACTGACCCACAAGCAACCGGTGTTTCACCTCTTGATCCCCAACCTCTGAATCCCAATGCTCAGAAAACAGCCGACATTGCTCAAGAATTTGTGAAGCAAGCGAGAGACATTCTCAAGGACGAACCAAAGGCAAATGGCTTAACGCTACGCGGATTTGCAGACAAACCAAATCTTCCATCATATGAGGAACTCTATGGGCTCAAAGCTGCTGCGATTGCTGTTTATCCCATGTACAAGGGCCTTGCCAGGCTTGTCGGCATGACCCTTGTAGGTCAACCACAAACACTTTCCGAGCAGATCGAGCAACTCAAGGCCAGTTGGGAAGAGTATGACTTTTTCTTTCTCCACTTCAAATACACTGATTCGACTGGTGAAGATGGAAATTTTAATGAAAAGGTCAAGCGGATAGAAGAACTTGATGCCATGATTCCAAAGATTGAAACGCTCCAACCGAATGTTCTCATTGTAACCGGTGATCACTCAACACCAAGTAAATTGAAAAGCCATTCATGGCATCCTGTACCGACACTTTTAGTGGCGGAAACATGCCGTCCTGATGGGCGTCAACAATTCTCGGAACGTGATTGCCTTGGAGGTGGATTTGGGATTTTTCCAGCGAAGCATCTGATGTTATTGGCTATGGCACATGCCGAGCGATTTGGAAAATACGGGGCCTAGCACAAAACAGTTTTATCTCTGAAAAACGCCATGAACAAAGAGAGATGCTCAGATTGCAATTCTCTCTTTTCGTGCTGAAAGCAGATCCATCAAACGTCCTCACTCAAGAGTTCGGTTCGTCTTTGAACCACGGTTGACGCGCGTTCTGAGTAATCTCCTCATCACACATTATCATTCGCCGCTGAAGTCTTTCGACAATGTCTGGATGATCCTGTGCAAGATTTGATTGCTCACCAATATCATGTTCCAGATCAAACAATAAAATCTCTGGCTTTGTCAGATTTCCCGGATTCCTTCGCGCTCGTCGAGGACGCTTCACAAGCAACTTCCATTTCCCCTGCCGAATACCTTCAATTTCTCCCTGCGACGTGTAG
>JBDOMS010000541.1:0-9066 GCA_039831735.1 Pirellulales bacterium | reverse complement strand
TTTGAGATAATGTAGAAACAGTTTTGAGTATGTTATGTGTGACTCGTATGACATCCTGTGTTGGCACATTCTGTCCAGCTGGTCGGGTCTCTTTTACGTGTATTGAACGAAGGCATCGCCCACTTCCTTCTGGGACACTGATAAGACCTGTGACCTGATGTGTATCGAGGAAGTGTTCGCCAAAAAGGCTTTCAATGCCAGCAGCCATACCGGCTGCTGCCTTTCCTGCGCCAACAACAACAACTCGTTCATAAGAAGCAAGTGTCTCTTTGAGTTGCTGTACAAGGATATGGTTTTTCAGAAGATATTCTGGTTCTACATGCCTGATAGCCGTAGACCATATAGATCTGGCATCATCGTAAAGTTTTGTATTGGCAGTCACTCGTCGGTCACCTCTGGAAGATTCTTTGGATCAAACTTTGAAAGATCGATGCCAGTACCGCTCTCTTCTTCGAGCAACTTGATGCGCATCTCAAGTCTTTCGAGTCTTCGGGCTAGAAGGGCAGGTGAATCTTCAGCTTGTTTGTGACGAGGTGGGCGAGGCACTGATGGATAGCCGAGTTGGCGTTGCAATGCCGCAAAAAAGAAAAGTGGTTCCTTGCCACGATTTGCTCGGGCGATGCGACCCTCTTTCTCACCAAAGAGGATCACGCGATCTGGTTCTACAGCGTCACGACCCGCTTGGACTGCGTCACGTTTTTCGATTCGCCAATATTCTGGGCTTCTGATGTAGACAAGATCAGCCAAATCAACAAAGCCCATTTGTCGAGAGAGAACATTGATCCACGAACGCCAATTCATGTCAAACAGATCGTCTTCAGCGAGTGCGGTTAAGCCATATACATAGTCGAGTCGGTTTCGCGAGAGACATTCAAAGCGGTAGAAAAAAAGTCCTTGTGGCGTTGCTGACTCAGCTCGATAGGAGGCTTCACGTTCCAGAATAGCCAGACCCGTTCTCATATCGAACCGACCTCCCTCTTTTTCTGCTTGGCTGATAATAAAAGTTTGGAACGGCGCAAAGTAGTGGGGAAGTCGGGACATTGCTGTCGAAAGCGTACCGACTAGTTTGAGTTCGCTTACAAGATAATCCAGAGCCATTGGGAGTTTGGATGTTGCCAAGACCTCTTCGCCAATCGAACGAAGGGCTTCTTGCGCTGCAATTCCATCAGCGATACGTGCCGCAAGATTCCGAAAGAGGTAGGCTTGTTCGACGTATTCCTCACGATCGAGCATTTCAGGACTCTTTTGTGTGAAAGAATGTACAGTGACAGTCGTCTGCCACTAAGAAAACATTTTTTCTATCGTATAATCAAAGAAGTCAAAGTTTCATCCCTTTTCAATAAGTTTTCAGGCAAGGAAGTAGTATGTCTGACCGTTTTAGCAGTCTCGACGCCGTTTTAAGTTCTTTTCGTCGTGGTGATATCGTAATCGTTGTTGATGCTGAAGATCGAGAAAATGAAGGAGATTTTGTCTGTGCAGCTGAAAAAATTACGCCTGAACTGATTAACACCATGATCACATTTGGGCGGGGTCAGGTGTGTATGCCAATCCTCCCGGATATGGCGACGCGTCTTCAACTTCCCATGATGGTTGAGAAAAATTCCACACCACTTGGAACGGCATATACGGTTCCGGTTGATCATCGTTCTGCTCGAACCGGAATTACTGCGATTGAGAGATCAGATACGATTCGAGCAATTCTTGATCCTTCAAGCGTGCCGTCAGATTTTGTTCGTCCCGGACACCTGTTCCCCTTAGTTGCCAAAGAAGGGGGAGTCTTGAGGCGAGCTGGTCATACGGAAGCAGCTATTGATTTAGCACGTTTGGCTGATATGCAGCCTGCAGGAGTGTTGTGCGAGATTCTTGATGCATCAGGGAATCGTGCTGACCGCCGTTCTTTATTTCAACTTGCAAGTGAACTCAATCTGCAAATTATTTCTATTGAAGAACTCATTCGACAACGCCGACTTCGAGAGAAACTCGTAGAAAGAATTGCGGATGCGCACCTTCCGACAAAATGGGGTGAGTTTCAAGTCATTGCCTACAACGTGAAGTATGAGTCCCAGCAGCCGCTTGTATTGGCCATGGGAGATCCTTCGAAAGCAGCAGCACCATTAGTACGGCTTCACTCATCATGCTTTACAGGTGATTTGATTGATAGCTTACGGTGTGATTGTGGGGACCAACTTCATATGGCTCTTGACATGATCGGAAGAGAAGGCGCCGGAGTGCTTGTGTATCTTCCTCAAGAGGGCCGAGGCATTGGCCTCACCGAAAAGATTCGTGCCTATGCATTGCAGGATAAAGGCCTTGATACCGTTGAGGCCAACATTGCATTGGGCCACAAGGTAGATTCACGGGATTATGGAGTGGGCATTCAAATACTCAAAGATCTAGGACTTCGAAAAGTCCGCTTGCTTACAAATAATCCAAAGAAGACAGATGCATTTATCTACGGCGGATTTGATCTAGAGGTTGTTGACCAGGTGCCAATTCTGCCTCCTGTGAATGAGCATAATGAACAGTATCTGGCGACGAAGCGGGATAAACTTGGCCATCAGTTTCCAGAATGATACCGATTTGTCTTCGAAAGATCCTGAAGACTACTTTCCAAATATAGTTTTTCCTGTCCAAGACGCACCTTGTTTGAGCATCCCGTGTGCTTGTGCCATATATGTGTCTTCAGACACCTCATTCTTCACAAAGGGGATAGCGATGAAGGCTTGGCTTCAGCATGGTATTTCATATTTTCACGTTGGGCTCATAGTCCTCTGGATACTCACAAGTCAAAGAATACTTTTAGCAGAACAGCCGAATATCTTGATGATCCTCACTGATGATCAAGGTTGGGGTGACGTTGCTGCATATGGCAGCAAGGATCTCAAGACTCCAGCAATTGACGCGTTGATTGCAGCTGGTATGCGGTTCGATAACTTCTATGCTAATTGTCCGGTCTGTTCTCCAACCCGAGCAGCACTTCTCTCTGGAATGGTCCCAGACAAAGTGGGTGTTCCGGGGGTGATACGAACGATGCCGGAGAACAATTGGGGGTTTCTTGATCCGGCTGCTGTCTTGCTCCCCAGGCCGCTCAAGGAGGTTGGCTACCACACATCAATCATTGGAAAGTGGCATCTTGGCCTCGAGTTTCCATCACGTCCAACTGACCACGGGTTTGATCATTTCCATGGGTTTCTCGGTGACATGATGGATGATTATTGGACGCATACACGACATGACAGACATTACATGCGATTGAATGAAAAAGATATTCGTGTTGAAGGGCATGCAACGGACCTCTTTACACAATGGGCTGTTGAGTACATTGAGTCTCGAAAACATCAAAAGTCACCGTGGTTTTGTTATCTGGCTTACAATGCGCCCCACTTTCCAGTGCAACCGCCGCAAGAATGGCTTGAGAGAGTAATTGCTCGGGAGCAAGGTATCAATCCAACACGAGCAAAGTTAGTCGCATTTATTGAACATCTCGATGATGGTATTGGGCGAGTCATCCATTCACTTAAGGCAACTGGTCAATACGACAACACCCTTATCGTTTTTAGTTCCGATAACGGTGGACACAAAGGAAGTATGGCTGACTGTGGGCCGCATCGAGGATTTAAGCAAGATATGTACGAAGGTGGCATCGCTGTGCCGTGTTGCGCCGTGTGGAAGAACCACATTGATGCAGGGTCGAAGAGCGAGCTTGTTGCTATGACCAGCGATCTCTATCCGACATTTTGTGAAGTCGCTGGTGCAAAGGTCAGTCACTCTATTGATGGGGTGTCAATTCTTCCAACGTTGCGTGGTCAGTCTCAGGAGATTGAAAGACCGATGGTATGGGTGCGTCGGGAGGGGGGAAAAGCGTATGAAGGGCGAGCTTATTACGCTATTCGAAAAGGAAACTGGAAGCTTTTGCAAAACAATCCATTTGAACGATATCAGTTGTTTAATCTCGCGGATGATCCTCTTGAAATGACGGACGTCGCCAAGGAGTACCCAAAGATTTTCAACGAACTAACTCGTCTTTTGCGTCAACACATCCAGCAGGCGGCTCAGGTGCCCTGGCAGCGTCCTGTGCATTAGTAGTTTACGCTGGAAAGCCGCAAAAAAGATCTAGGATGTTGTGTTCTATTGCGATCGTCGTTTTCAGTTTGACCCACAGGCAGTAATACCTTTA
Source organism: Pirellulales bacterium (assembly GCA_039831735.1). Lineage (GTDB taxonomy): Bacteria > Planctomycetota > Planctomycetia > Pirellulales > UBA1268 > CACORA01. The sequence continues at coordinate 4,889 of JBDOMS010000541.1, read as the reverse complement.
GCATCAAAATATTCTGGACGTTATTTTCCTCTGGAGAAGACTATGAATAGTCGGAGTAGACGTTTGATGGGAAGACGGTTTTGCCTGCCATGGTGCCTCATGGTGATTGGTATGGTGTTAATTGGATGTGGGAAGTCACAGAAGAATGATCTCGGTGTTGATGCGACTGTAGATGTGCAGCCTGAATTATCGAAAACCAATAACGCCCTAAAACAGCCGATGCCGCCAGCGCCTCAAGTTGACAAGAAGCCATTCAATCCGCCATTGCTTGAAGAACTTGATGAATCGGTAACCTGGATCGACAGGCCTGTTGAGGATGCTCTTGTCCTTCTTCGTGCAGCTCAGTCAGAAGAAGAGCTATTGAGTTCGGTGGCTGCAGCACTTTCACTGAAAAATGATTCTGCAGAGAAAAATGCAAAGATTTTATCTGCACTTGGTCGTCTTCCTGATGAGGGGCAGGTAGATATGAATGCCAGGATTGACCGCCATGTCGTAGGGGACCTTGGTAGTACAAATCCAATTATGATCAGTACCACGGCTGAGTTTGACATTCTTGGGCTGACAGGCTTTGGTCTTTTTTCATTTGGTCGTGATATGGAGCCCTTTGCGGCAGCAGAAAGTGTTGTTAGCTGGCAAACGAGTGCAGATGGCCTGCTTGATAAAGTAGTGATGCGTGATGACCTCGTGTGGAGTGATGGAGAGCCTATCACAGCCCATGATGTTGCTTTCAGTTACACCGTCATTATGGATCCACGAGTACCAGTGCCTGCCGTTCGTAGCGGTACTGATCAGATGAAGGCTGTCCATGCATACGATAAAAAAACAGTTGTCTTCTTTCACAGAGAACCATTGGCAACAAATGTCTGGAATATCAATTACCCAGTTCTGCCGAGGCACATTTATGAGAAGACCTGGCAGAACGACCCCACGCTGAAGGATAGTCCGGAGCATGTGGCTCTTGAGCAGTCTCCGATTGTAGGAGGTCCATATCAGATAGTGGAGCGAACACGTGGCCAGCAGATTGTGTTACGCCGTCGAGATACCTGGTCTGTCGTACGTGGAAAAAAGGTTAGAGAAGATCCCTATTTTAAGGAAATACGCTTTCGAATTATTGAAGATCCAAACACATCACTTTTGGCACTGAAGGCTGGTGACATTCATGAAATGATCCTGACGCCTGAGCAATGGATGACGCAGACGACAGGCAATGATTTTTATGAGCGAAATACAAAGGCAACGGCTCCTGAGTGGGTGAGTTTTCATTTTGGATGGAATATAGAAAGTGCATTTTTTGCTGATCGCCGTGTTCGACGAGCAATGAGTTTTGCTTTTGACTACGACGAAATGTTAGACAAACTTTGCTACGGTCTGTACAAGCCATGCACCGGAAATTTTCCAGAAGATTCGTGGATGGCACCAAAAAAGAAGCTTGAGCCTTACAAGCAAGATCTTGATACGGCAGAAGCATTACTTGATGAAGCGGGATGGATTGATCACGATAATGATGGGGTTCGAGATAAAGATATTAATGGACGTTCTGTTCCTTTCGAATTTTCAATTCTTGTTAATCAGCAACCTTTGCGTATTGCCATTTGTGTACTTCTGAAAGACTGTCTTGATCGCATTGGTATTCGGATGAATGTGAAACCAGTGGAATCGACTGTTCTCCAGGATCTCACACTAAAGAAGAAGTTTCAGGCCTATTTTGGTGGATGGGGATCAGGAACAGACCCCGACACTTCAGAAAACATCTGGAAGACTGGGGCAATGCGAAACTTTGTGAACTACTCGAATCCAGAAGTGGATCAACTTTTTGAAGAAGGTCGACGAGAGTTGGATCGATCGAAAAGAGCTGAAAAGTATGCCCGTATTCAAGAAATACTTTATGAAGATCAACCATACACATGGCTTTTTTGGCGTAACAGCTTTTATGGTTTTTCAAAACAGCTACGGGGGTATGTGTTTAGCCCTCGTGGACCCTTTCATTACTCACCTGGATTCGGCAGTATCTGGATTCCAAACGAGTAAGCCATGTTTGCGTACCTTGTCCGTCGAGTCATATTGGGAATTGTCACACTCTTGGCCATCACATTTATTGTGTATGGCCTAGCCCGAAATATGCCGGGCTCCCCTCTCACAGTTCAGTTGGGAGAGGTGGATCCAAGCCGAAAACTTTCAGCAGAGGATCAGGAGCGGCTGAAGGAAATATATGGGATTGATGAAAAAACACCATGGTATGTCGGCTATGCAACATGGGTGGGAAATCTGGCACGTTGTGATCTTGGTCGCTCGTTTTCAAGAAAGCAGCCAGTCACGACACTCATTAGTGAGCGTGTAGGACCCACATTTCTTGTATCAGGAGTATCACTGATGCTTACCTGGTTGATCGCTATTCCATTGGGGCTCTATGCCACCGCTCGTAGTGGTTCGATTGATGAACGAGGTACAAGTCTTGTACTCTACATTTTGTATTCATTCCCAACATTTGTTGCAGCGTTGTTTCTGCAGATTATTTTTGCCGTATGGCTTCGGGGGTCACCATGGGAGCTTCCTCTTTTCGGAATGACAGACGTTCCTTCAGACTCAGCATGGCTGGTTCGTGTGGCTGATATTGCTCGTCATGCAATCTTGCCAGTTGTATGTCAGACCTACGTCAGTTTGGCATGGTATAGCCGCTTCATTAAGGCAAATATGGAAGAGGTTATGCGACAGGATTATATTCGTACAGCAAGAGCCAAAGGTGCGAGCCGCTGGAGAGTGCTTGTCCATCACGCTTTCCGAAATACACTCATTCCTCTCGTAACATTAATTGGATTATCACTCCCGGCTCTCATAGGCGGATCAGTAATTATCGAGCAGATATTTACTTGGCCAGGTATGGGGCGTCTTTTTTTTGAGAGCATTCGTGAACGTGATTATCCGACAATCATGGGACTGACTTTGATGTTTAGCGTGCTCACGCTCCTTGGTCAGCTTTTGGCAGATCTCCTGTACTGCTTTGTTGATCCGAGAGTGAGTGTTGAATGACATCGATGCAATCACATGGTTTTTGGAGTGAAGCGTGGCGGCGATACCGACGCCGACCTTTGGCGATGGCAGCCCTTGCGTTTGTTGGATTTCTCGTGGCAGTCGCACTATTTGCACCAGCCATTGCTGGAACAAAGCCTGTCATCTGCCGGTATAAAGGAAAGTTGTATGCTCCATGTCTCAGTTATTTTGACAGGAGCCTTGAGCCTATTGTCTTTGCAAAAGACAAGTTTCGTGGTGAGTACCCAAAAAATCTCAAGGAAAAAGATCCTGAGAGCTGGGCAATCTGGCCATTGTTCTTTCAAGACCCTTATCGGGCAGTACGAAACAATGAGTGGCCTGGTCGACCAGGGAATCCGTATCGTGATGAAGGAATGCCGAGTGGGAATAATCCATTTGGAACTGACCAATATGGCGTCGATGTATTGGCCAAGATGGTTCATGGTACAACAATCGCCCTCTTGGTTGGCTTTCTGTCGATGGGTATTGCTGGCACCATAGGAGTTATTGTTGGGGCCTTAGGAGGGTACTTTGGTGGTTGGGTTGATATGATCACAAGCCGAATTACTGAAGTGGTTATGTGTGTTCCCACGCTTGTACTTATTCTTGCCTTGGTAGCCATCGTCGATAAGCCAACGATTTGGAAAACAATGGCCATCATTGGTTGTACTGGCTGGACCAGTATTGCCCGATTGACTCGGGGTGAATTCTTGAGACTCAAGTCCAGTGAGTTTGTGATGGCTGCTCAAGCTGCTGGAGCAGGACCAGTACGAATTATGGTGCGTCATATTCTGCCGAATGCTCTTGCGCCAATACTTGTTCCCATCACATTTGGTATTGCAGCAGCGATACTCATGGAAAGTTCACTGTCATTTCTTGGATTTGGCCCCCCGCCTCCAAGTGCGAGCTGGGGATCACTTCTCAATTCGGCAAGAAGTAATCTATCCATGTGGTGGCTTGTGGTGTTTCCAGGTGTTGCAATTTTTCTCACTGTTTTAGCCTACAACCTGATTGGTGAAGGCTTGCAGGAAGCAACAGATCCACGACTTCGGGAGGCTCGAAAATAAATCATTTACTCCAGGATAGTGAGTCAACAGCCATGTCGTACGCCAAATTTTTTGTAAGGCTTTTCCAGTCTGCATCCTTTTTTCTCCATACATATGCCACTTCTTGAGATCAAGAATCTTGTCACTGCTTTTCAGACCACTGCTGGTCGAGTTCCTGCAGTTGATGGAGTTTCTCTGTCCATTGAACGTGGAAAAACGTTGGGTCTGGTAGGAGAGAGCGGTTGTGGAAAGAGTGTGACGGCCATGTCAATTCTCAGGCTTGTTGCTGCCCCAGGGAAGATAGAAGAAGGTGAAATTCTCATGTCCCAAGATGAGGGGAGAGAAAGGGCATTACAGAATGACCTGGTGAAACTGCCAGAAAAAGATTTGCGGAAGATTCGCGGGAATCGGATTAGCATGATATTCCAAGAACCGATGACAAGTCTGAATCCTGTTTTCACTATCGGGAATCAGATAACAGAAAACCTTCTTTTGCACCAACGGCTTCCGCGTGCCGTCGCTCGTCAGAAAGCTCTTGAAATGCTGAGGCTCGTTCGTGTTGCAGATCCTGAACGTCGACTCGATGAGTATCCCCATCAACTTTCCGGTGGTATGCGTCAACGCGTTATGATCGGAATGGCTCTTGCGTGTGATCCAGAGCTGATCATTGCAGATGAACCAACAACGGCACTCGATGTCACCATACAAGCACAAATCCTTGAACTCCTTGACGATTTACAAAAAAGACTTGGTACGGCAATTTTGTTGATTACTCATGACCTTGGTGTTGTTGCCGAAACGTGTGATGATGTGGCG
>JBDOMS010000049.1:0-2127 GCA_039831735.1 Pirellulales bacterium | reverse complement strand
TATGGAAGAAGCCATTGATGGCATGACAAACACAGTGAGTCGATTTCGTATTGTCGATGCCTAATATCTTGGGCTGCTGAGGGGACCTTGGGCGACTTGATGTACTGGGAGAATTAAGCCTTCCCAGAAAAAGAGTGCGCGGCATAAGGATGTTATTCCGCCTCTTTCGCTCATTTCTTGCACTTCGTTTTGCAACTGGGCTGCTCAGGCAGTCTGAGAAGAATCAGGGTTTTTTTTTGATTCCGAACCTTTTGCCGGAAATTCTCATGGTACGGGTCGCAGTGAGACGATCAATCAGAAGAAGTTTTCGTGGCACGAAGACTTTGACAGCAGATTTCGTAGACCTTTGACTCTTTTTTAACGCTCACGATGAATATTGCTCGCAACAAGCAAAGCAGACAGACGGCGCGTCCGCCTCGATGTATTCGTGGCTTGTGCAAGCGTTCTTATCGAGCTCAGAGCAGCAACCGTCTTGCATTTTGGGCTATTGGATTAATCGTTCTGACCCCTGCGGTTGCATTCTGTCAGTTAGGCCAAGCTCCAATGCAAAACGATGGGCTTGTTGACCGGGCAGTACAAGGAATAGGGACTCTCAATGCGGGAGGAGCCGGCCGCCTGTACTACGGAGTCAATGGTGCAGATCGCGGGCTCGGTTACCGCGGTAGTTACATGACTCTTGGTGGATATTTTCCTGCCCTGGAAGATGACTACGGTGGACTTTGGTCGGCTGACGCTCGCGGACACCTCTCAAATTATGGCGGCTTTTTCTCAAACATCGGCCTGGTTCGCAAACAGCTCCTTAATGGTGGATCATTGCTTGGGTTTGGATTGTTTTGGGATTACGACGGTGACCAGAACCAGTATGCAGATCAAATCATTGGAGACGTTGACGCCATGACCTTCGCTGGCGGTTACTCATACAACCAGATCGGGGTCTCTGGCGAACTCCTTACCGACTGGGGCAACATGCGTTCGAATGGTTACATCCCTGTCGGGACTACTGGTGAGAGTACTGGAAAATTCGTATCGAGAAACATTCTTTGCATGCAAGGAATAAATGCTGCCCTGGGTGGGGCAGACTTGGAGGTCGGTGCTTATCTCCCCGGCCTCGCTGATTGGGCTGGAATGATAAACGTTGGTGGATACACGTATGGCAACACTCGCTACCAACTTGATAATGGCGCTGACCTTGTTCCATGGTTTGGTGGTGTATACACCCGCGTCGACTTAACATTAGCAAACAACTGGGACTTTTCACTTCAATACAACAATGACTCCTACTTTAATTCAACAGGTTTTGCGAGGCTGACATATCGCCTCGGCAGAAGCCGTCGACGCAATGTTCCTGATCAGATGGAACAGCCCATGATGAGAAATGAGCATATTGTTCGTGCGAGACAAAATGCTGTCATTGCAACAAACCCGATTACTGGACAGCCATGGCGAGTCATTCATGTGGACAACATGACTACATCGCCAGCGGCAGGTAATGGCTCAGTTACGAATCCGGTCGCAACTCTTGGTGGCAGTCCTCCAGGCACAATTCCTACTGCAGAGTCGCTTGCAACTGAACCATACGACATCATATTTGTGCATTCTTCTCCCATTGCCTACAGCAACAACCCAGCCAATGCCATCCCACCTGCGGTAGCACTTCCGAACACAAATATGTTCACATTTCAGGCATCAAATCAGTACCTTATCGGTGAGGGCTCTCCTCAGACAATTCCAACGCTTGAGTGTGGTGATCTTATTGTGTCTGACAGGGTCAACTCCTCGGTCTACCCAACTCTTATTCCACAAGCGAGTGACACCGGAATACTCATTCCGGCAACACTCACAGGTGAAACAATATCCGGCTTCGAAATCATGGCTTCAACAGGCGTGGGTATTGATTCAAAATCAACAACTGGCCGGAATTTTATTAACAACGTCACAATTACGCAGGGCCAGACTGGCATTCTGATCGAAGGTGCGGCAAGTTACGACATCAACGGCGACGTCGCCCTGAAAAACCAGTCAGCGTTTGGGTTATTGAATAACGGCACCGGAGAAATAAGCCTGACCGATGTCGGCTTTACAGACATCTCTGGCTCAGCTATCCAGACAACTGACGGCATTATCGAT
>JBDOMS010000050.1:0-2132 GCA_039831735.1 Pirellulales bacterium | reverse complement strand
TGTGGCTGCCGCTCTCAACACGCTGGAATTACTTGTTGTTGAAAAAGCGACTACAGCAGCAGAAAGTATTGAGGCAATTCATGGGGCAGTTGCGTTGCCCGTTGATGATATTCTCAATGATGCAGTCGGAGTCATGGAGAAATATATTGGTCACGATGCCGATGTCGTCGCACGTATCCGAAGGATTCTTCACAATGCACGTGACATCAAGCAGGTGATTCAGAAAGTGGGTCAGAAAATGGCTCCCAGCTCGGCCCATACTCAAATTCGAATTGGAGATCAGAAAAAAAGTGGTCTGATTGGCCGTCGCATACTTGTTGCCGATGCTGATGAACAGGTGCGTGTTGCCGCACACTCCCTCCTTGAGCGTTATGGCTGCACGGTTGAGACTGCACGCGATGGAGCCGAGGCCGCATTAATGGTGCGCGCCTGTGGAGATGAGCAGTATGACGTGATTATTGCTGACATTCGACTTCCGGATATGAGTGGATACCAACTCTTGTTGCGGTTGCAGCAACTGATGCACACAACATGTGAATCAACGAAATTGCCTGTCCCACTGATACTGATGACCGGATTTGGCTATGACCCTGGCCATTCAATTGTAAAAGCCCGTCAGGCTGGGGTGGATCTTGTGCTCTTCAAGCCATTTAGGATTGATCAGCTTGTTGACACTATTGAGCGAATGCTGGCAAGAAAGCGGGATATTGTGCAGGCCTGAAAACCTCAAATCCGTTGTCCTCAGTGTTGAAGCTGTTTGAGGGGCATGTTTTCGTGGCCTAGGAAGATTAGGAAGTTTTGTGAATCGGGAAACGGCCAACCTGTGGCCTTGACCTGAGCAAGTGCTTGCCGCTACTTCTCCCCTCCATGGCTCGCTCGTCTGCGCCTGAAGGATATTTAGCATGACCGTCAATACTCACGTCCGCATGTCAATCGCATCTCATGTGGCATGTTGCGTGGCCCGGCAACTCGCTGTTCTGACAGTCTTTGGTGCATCACTAATGGCTGCAGACAACTCAACAACCAGTGATGATGTTGCAAAAGATGATGCATTAAAAGCCAGAAAGGTGATGGAACAGGCGACCGAGCAGCCTTCTTCAACTCGCGGCGCACAGGACAAAAACGTCGAAGATACGTCGAAGCCGGCGGAATCTGCCAAAGTTGGACCTGATGTGGCATTGGCAAAGCTCTCAGCGCTTGTGGCGGCTCGTCAACTTGAAGCACGTCGCTTAGCGCAACAAAGTCCCTCAGAGGCACTGACACTCATTGAAGAGATGCTGGTGACAGTGAATGCTTCAGATATCTCAGAATCGGTAAAAAGTCAGTTCAAAAAAAGAATCGAAAGAACACGTCGGGATATCGAGGAATCTACTGGGAAGCGAATGTCAGAGTTGGCACTCGATCGACAAAATGCTGCTATTGAGTCACAAATTGACCGTGAGCGGGCAAAGCGTGTGGAGGTTGATCAGCGACTTGCCATGCTCGTGGAAGAATATAATACCTTGGTTGATGAGCAGCGTTATCCGGAAGCGGAGGTCATTGCCAAGAAAGCAGCACAGTTGGCCCCCGATAATGCAGTTGTCAGACAACTCCTTTCCCAAAGTCGGATTGTTCGGCGATTGGCTGCCCAACGTTCCATTGGGACCAGCAAAGCCACAGGTTTTCTTGATGACATGGAGGATGCAGCAAGAGGAAGTGCACCTTTTGTTGGGCCGTTTGCGTTTCCAGAAACAAAAGACTGGGAGGATCTGACAAAAACTCGCTCCAGGCTGATGGCAGAGGGGCGAGCAAGGCTTTCTGCTGCGGAGCAGGTTATTGAAAAGAAGTTGTCGACACCCGTTAAGGCATCGTTTCAAGAGCAGCCCCTCACTGCCGTTCTTTATGATCTCACAAAGCAAGCCGATGTCCCACTACATATTGATAATCTGGGGCTCGATGGAGAGAGTGTTCGAAGTGATACTCCCGTAACAATTAATCTTGATCAGGAGATTTCACTCAAGAGTGCCCTGAAACTGCTTCTCGAACCACTCAATCTTGACTATACGATTCGGGATGAGGTGCTCAAGGTAACAAGTCCAAGGATTGCCAAGGGGCAGGTATACAGTGTTTCATATCAGGTGGCAGATCTCGTT
>JBDOMS010000434.1:0-2136 GCA_039831735.1 Pirellulales bacterium | reverse complement strand
TACCATGGTGCACCCGCTTCACGCGACTATTGAGCTCCACGCGTGCCTTTCCAGAAGTTTGAAAGGTCGTCAACGGAATCATCACCCCATATTTCATCTTGCCCAGCACACAGAATTTGGAATGTGCCTGAGTTGTAATAATCGTTTGTCTTGGGGTCGATTTCTGCGAGAGAGCCTGTTGCTGCATATTGACTAGATGGAATGTAGATATAAGGTGCCTCTGGCTTACCAGCAGGATGATACCCGCCCGAAGAAGCATTAATTCTTGAACTGTCAAATTCAAAAAGAGACTTGCGATCACCAAAAGGCCTCAGTGGCTTGATTGGATCTTTCCTGTACCCTGATAAAAAAAATGGAATAGCGGTCAGAAAATCAATATTTACGTATTGATCGACTTCATCAGCATCCGCGTTATCCACAAGCCCATCTCCATCGTTGTCGTCTCCATCTGAGCCGCGGTTCACAAAGAATTGATCCAAATCCGCCTTGTTTAACAGCGACGGCCTGTATGGGTTGCTTGGATTTTCCCACGCATAGGGTCTAAGATCGGCGCGTGGCATTATTTTTTCCACATGAGACCGAAGCAACAGATCACCCGTCTGGGGGTCGGTATTACTCTTACCGGGCGGGAAACTTCCAAACTCATTCTTGTAGTTCATGATCGCCATGTGCAGCATGTCGATCTCAGCCTTGATTGCTGCATTTTTTGCCGATATGCGTGCTTGAAAAACGGCTGGAACAATTAAAGCTGCAAGAACACCAATGATGGCAATCACAACAAGAAGCTCAACGAGCGTAAAACCACCGCGTTGAGACAAGGCTGATACATGATTGCCCATCATAGGCAGCCTCCGCCCATGCCTACCCGCACACCATGTTGTCTGTCGTGTTGATCTCGTCATGACAGTTCCTGAATAAGTTTGATAAGCGGCAGGAAGAGGGCGACAACAATGAAGCCAACTGCACCACCAAGGAAAATAATCAAAATCGGTTCCATCAAGCTCGTCAAGCTTTCTGTCAGCACCGCAACTTCTTCGTCGTAGGTATCTGCAACCTTGTAAAGCATGGTGTCAAGCTCACCAGACTCTTCACCAACGTCCACCATGTTGACCACAAGGTCATCAAGAATCGGCTTCTTGGCCTTACTCATGTACAAAAGCGCACCAATACCCGGAACAAAGATTGCCCAGAACATGCCAGCCACAAGGTTATAACCCGGCACTGCAGCGTCTTTCATTGGCTGGGCAATCGCTTCACCATCACGAATACGATCAGAGACATGCGTGAACATCTTCTCGAACATCTTGTTGCCTGTTGTCTCTTTAGTGATATTCAGGCCTTCAAGAATCGGCACACCTGCACCAAGCAAGGTGCCGAGCGTTCGGCAACACCGAGCCACAAGATTTTTTTCAACAAGCTGACCAAAGATTGGCATCTTCAGCGTAAAGAGGTCCCACCCCATGGCACCGTAGCTATTCATCCGGACAATTTTGATAAACCACATGAACAAAAACGGAACCAGCGGTATGAAGCACCAACCCGGAAGTGGCAGAACCTGCCTCCCCGGATCATCACCACTACCACCAACGTATCCCGTTGACAGGATTGACGAGAAATCAATGAGCACCTGCGTCATTGGTGGTAGCGTTGTACCGAAGTCATCAAAGATGGTCTTAAACTGTGGCACAATCGTGATCATGATGAATGACAAAATGCCAACAGCAACCGAAATAACAACAATCGGATAGACAAGCGCGCCTTTGACCTTCCTGCGTAAGGCACTCGCACGCTCCATAAACTCACTAAGTCGTCGAAGAATGACTTCAAGCGCACCGCCCGCTTCACCAGCACGAATCATGTTGCAGTACAGCCGGTCAAAACACTTTGGACTTTTCGACATTGCCTCAGAAAGCGTTGCACCGCCTTCAATCTCGTCACAGGTGTCGAGTAATGCATTCTTGAGACCACCCGGCTTCTGCATTTCACCGAGGACCTTAAGGCTTCGCAGAATCGGCAGGCCTGCGTCCTGAAGAATCGAGAGCTGTCGAGTAAACAGTGTCAGATCCTTTTGCTTGACTTTACCCAGGGAAAATGTCCTGCCCGGCTTCTTGCCGCTGGCAGCTGCTCCAGCTTTCT
>JBDOMS010000159.1:0-2136 GCA_039831735.1 Pirellulales bacterium | reverse complement strand
GGATGCACGGTTCTTGCCCTCTTCAATTGGTTGCCAGTGACGACTGGCTCGGGAAGAGAACGACGGAAACGAGTAGGTCATCGGTCCGTCGTTAAATCTCTCGACTCCATGGCGTCCGAGAGTTCCAAGATGGACGTCTCCGTGGAACATCACCACCGGTGCATCTCCAATTGCTTTCAGGGCGCGATTCCTGCCCGATTGCGGCCAGCCATTGGAATCAAGATCAGCGGATGTGGGAGAATACATGGCAATATGTGCCCAGGGACTTGAAGACACGATCGCTCCAAGGTCGGCGGAGGCTTTCAAGTCTGCCGCCCAACTTTTCAGAAAGGCTTCCTGCTCTTTTCCTAAGAGTTGAAGATCATCGCGATCAAGGGTGCGGCAATCAAAGTCAGGATCTCTCACGACTTCGATTTTGGAATCACGTTTTGTTCTTCCGCCGACACCGATTGCTTTGTCAATGACTTCTGATGGCGGACTCTTGAACTTGCGATCCTCGAGGATGGCGAAACGTACTCCGCCGTATTCCAGGGCCGTATAATATGCAGTGACGCCATCGCCATGTGGTCCAGGATTGACTGCATCAGGAAGATTTCCCGTCTGGGTGAATTCTGCAGCATTCACCCAGTCCGGATGAGTCGGGTAGCCGCCCGTTGTTCGACTCCCTTTCATCCGTACCCCTCCGTTGCCCCATAGGTCATTGGCGAATACATCATGATCATCGGTGATCATGATTATCGGGCGATTCCGCATCAGTTCACGAAAAGCCTCACCAAACTTGCGATACTTCTCGAGGTAGTTTTTCATTCCTTCCGGAACGTCTGCGTGTTTCTCCGCACGGAACATTGGGCTTCCATAGTCATTCTCGTAAATTTGATCTCCCGTAAAGATGACGAGATCAGGATCGTGAGAAATGATTTCCGTAATCGCTTCCTTCCATGGCCATCCGATGTCTTTATGACATGAAAGGCCAGCTACTTTTAAAACAGAGTTCCGCTTAGGTTCTGCGCGAAAAATTCCTTCAGATGAAGATTCTCCGCATGTAACTTTGAAAAGGATGCGATCCTTCCGTGGCCACTCCTTCTGTACGAACAGAGCGGTGGCTGTGAGTTGATCAATAGGTTGTGTAGCAGCGCGTTGCCACTCGTTGTCTGCCTTTTTACGTAGCCAAAGCTTTACTTGTTCCGGATTTTCTGTTGTCTGTGCTGTGGGATCAGCGTCAAGATGCACGAGGAGCTTCATAGTCTCCTGATGCTGACAATATTGCGTCCACAAAATCTGCTCGGCAAACGCGCTGACGTCCAACGCACCAAGTACCAGCAGAATGATCGACCAGGCTCGTACTTGTCTATTCATGTCATGCCTTTGTATTCGTCTCACTCGAACCATGCTACATGACCTGTTCTCGTTTGCACGCTGTTTTCGTATAGACATGGACGTGTTGAATCCACGGGGCCAATGGTCAGGCATTTTTTTACAGCGTTGGATGTGATCTCGCTGCGTTATTTCCGATGTCACATTGCTATGTGTTGTTACATAACGGTGATGTCGAAACCAAGAAACAGTATGTTCGTGGCACGTGGCTACGCGACTATTTCTTTCACCACATGCCCGTGGACATCGGTCAACCGCATGTCTCTGCCACTAAAACGAAACGTGCTTTGGGTGTGGTCGACGCCTAATAAATGAAGCATGGTGGCGTGCAGGTCATGCATCTCGAGACGATTTTCAATCGCGCGATACCCGAACTCATCGGTTGCGCCATATATGATTCCTGGTTTCACGCCACCGCCTGCCATCCAGACCGTAAATCCGTACTGATTATGGTCTCGCCCGTTGGCTCCTTGAGCAAATGGAGTTCGGCCAAACTCGCCCGCCCAGACAACGAGAGTTTCATCAAGCATGCCACGTTGGCGAAGGTCTTGTAACAAGGCAGCAATTGGCTGATCGACAGCTCGTGCATTATCCTCATGACCCTTCTTCAAGTTTTTGTGTTGATCCCAACGGTCATGACCAACATTTGGACAGGTCAGTTCGATGAAGCGAACCCCCTGCTCTACCATCCGCCGCGCAATCAGGCATTGTGCCGCATAGATGCGAGTTGGTTCATATTCGGCCTCAAGCCCATAGAGTTCT
>JBDOMS010000190.1:0-2142 GCA_039831735.1 Pirellulales bacterium | reverse complement strand
GCTGAAACCGCAGCGAGTTATCTCTTTTTGTACACAGAAGCTGGATAGAATTGCTTTTGGGAATGCAGGGGCTAAATTTGTGTTTTGGGGTCGATTAGCAAAACAAAAGAATATAACAAAAGCGATCAAGATATTTAGAGATATCTCCCTCGCCACTGAGAACGCACAATTCTTTGTCATTGGACCAGACAATGGAGAGGAAACCAGTTTGCGTCGGCTTGTTAAAGCTGAAGGCCTCACTGATTCTGTTGAGTTCATTGGGCCATTAAGTTTTTCTGAAATTCAAACATATGCAGTGCGTTCAACGTTTTTTTTGCAAACAAGCAACTTCGAGGGTATGTCGATGGCAACTGTTGAAGCCATGCAAATGGGCCTTATACCTTTGGTAACACCGGCTGGAGAAATAGCCAACTATTGTGTCGCTGGAAAAAATGCCATTTTGATCGAGTCCGATAAAGAGAGTTGCCAAGAAGTTACTTCACTCCTCAAAAAGCCACATCAGTTGAAACAAATGTCTCAGATGGCAAGTGATACATGGCGTGATGCTTTGCTTTATCGTGAGGATATCTTGGGAGCACTGCAGTCAACGAGTTCCGCAACCGAAGATATTTGAGGTAACCATTTGGTGATGAAAAACAGATGCCAAGCGGAATCAGTGCAGTCCTTTAATCAGGCAATCAGATGGGTGCAACAAGACCTTGTTCAGCGAGGACAACTTGAGCTAAACACTCCTCTTCGAATATTCGTACTCCTGCGTGATCCAATCAATATGTTCTTACTGTTGTTGCGGCTCAAGGAGTGGACGGTTAACACACACGTGTTTTTCTTCATGCGTATTGTCATTTCTCTACTGTTTCGATTTTACTCATTAAGACTCTGCTACTCCATTCCACCGAATGTTTTTGGACCAGGATTTGCGCCGATTCATTATGGACCAATTGTTGTCAATGGTGAAACTCGTGTGGGTGAGAATTGTCGTTGCCATATTGGTGTCAATATTGGTGCAAGTGGGTACCTAAAGACGGCACTCATTGATGAACAGACGGCACCCATCATCGGGAAGAATTGCTATATCGGCCCAGGAGCAAAGATCTATGGTCCTATTCACCTCGCAGATGGTATTGCTATTGGTGCGAATGCAGTTGTGAATAAATCCTGTTCCACTGGGAGCGTGACGCTCGCTGGCATACCGGCAACAATTATTTCAGAAAAAGGGTCAGACGGCATGATCGTTGGTACTTCCCTGAAAAGTAATGAGTAGGCCTACACATTCATACATGAGGCATAATTATTTGTGGTTTCGCTGGATTTTTACTGAATGACGCACCTGCCCAATCAGTTGTTGCAGAGCAAATGGGCGCGGCATTGCAGCACCGTGGTCCTGATGCATCTGGCAGCTGGGCTGATGCGGAACATGGATATGCAGTTGCCTTTAGGCGACTTGCGATCATTGATATTTCTGAAAATGGCAACCAGCCAATGATAAGCCCAAGCGGCCGGTATGTGATCGCCTTTAATGGTGAAATTTATAATCATAGAGCGATTCGGAGGCAGCTTGAGACAATCGATAACCCTCATAACTGGCAAGGGCACTGTGACACAGAAGTTCTTCTTGTCGCGATCGAAAAGTGGGGAGTTCAAAAAACACTAGAAGATCTTGACGGAATGTTTGCTTTTGCTTTGTGGGATAGGCAAGAGTGTCGACTCATTCTTGCTCGTGACCGGTTCGGTGAGAAACCGCTCTACTACGGTCGTGTTGGAAATGCCATCTGTTTTGGGTCTGAACTCAAAGCGCTAGCAAAATATCCGGGCTGGCATGGCGCAATTAACAGGAACGTTGCAGCTTTGTTTCTTCAGTATGGGTATGTTCCGGATCCGTACTGTATCTTTGAGGGTATTCAAAAACTACCACCGAGTCATTTTGTAGAAATACGTCGGAATGCTACACGATGTGTCCCTGTGTGCTACTGGTCCCTGAAAAATGTCGTAGAGGGTCCCCGTCGTCACAGTTCTGAGGATTTCCTTTTAGAGGAATTGCATGAACACTTGAAAAAATCTGTCAGAAGTCGCATGGAGGCTGATGTTCCTCTTGGTGCGCTTCTTTCTGGGGGTATCGATTCCTCTCTTATTGTTGCTCTTATG
>JBDOMS010000618.1:0-9224 GCA_039831735.1 Pirellulales bacterium | reverse complement strand
TCATGCATTTCCGCTACTGCAACTTGAAGTGACTTTGCAGCATCCAAAACAGCAAGAACCTGATCGAGAATTTCATTGACTTGACCATCATTTGAATTCTCTTCGAGCGTAGACTCAGGATCGGCAAGGCCGTCTCGCTGCATCACCGCAGCATACCGAGCCCAATAAACAACCCATGGCTGCAGGAAATCTATCAACCCAGACACATTGAGTGCTGCTGCTGCTGAGAGTGGCTCTTCAAACTTTGAAAGTTGTGAACCTGTTTCCAAAGGTGACTTGACGACCAGTCGTTCTGCCTGACGAGGCACTAACGTCAACACAGCAACATCTTTTCCCAAAGCAATAGATGGCTGAATCTGGCTATCAAGGCCACTTTTTTCAATCGACCATGACCAGATCGTGCCTCCCTGAACATCCTTGGTAATTGGCTCTGCAATACGATAGTCGTCTGGCACAGCATCAGGATTCATTTCACGAACCGCATCAACGAGTTCATCACTGAGAGCAAATAAGTCATTCATGCCTTCACGAAAGAGTTCTGCGTTCTCAATACCAAACACAATCGATGGTTCCAGGAGCGGGAGGGGTTTATCGCTTTTTGGCAACAACGTTGAGAGTTTGGATACCGTGCTCTTCCCATCAAGAACGAAACCCGCCTGTCCTCCTTTCATTGCTGGCCGAAATGTTCGCCTCATAATGTCAACAAATTTTTGACCAAGCGGCAAAATGTGTTTCGTGAACTTTGCTGCCTGTTTCTCAGCGTCACCACCCATTTTTGGCACAATGTTTTTCAGAGAGAATTCCCGAGCCATATCAGCCCATGTGATGAGGTCATCAAACGAATATGTGTCCTTCACACGAAATACGATCGCAGCAAGAGGTGATCCTCCCACATGCTCGAGAAGATCCAGACGTTTTGAACCATCAAGCGGCTTATTCTGTGACCAATCCCAGACATACCCTTCATAGCCTTCCGCTGAGAGAAAAGAGTAGGACATCCAAGGCCCAGGAACAGGCATCCACTCCTCATATTTTTCCGCGACTGAGGACATCATCGCACGAGCCTCGGCAGCTGCCTGTTCAGATAAATCAAGCTTCGACGATAAACCTTCGACAAGGTCAATCAGTTGATCAACATCTTTTTTTGATGCACCCAAGGCCTCAGCCATCTCTTGACTCATATAGGAGACAGCCGTGATGTCTTTCTCCCTGTCTGACTTAAGCGGCTTTAAAGGTGCCGTACCAAACAAGCCTTTACTGAAGCCACCATCTGAGATGACAAGTTGTTCGAGGTGACTTGTAGAATCACCAATAGAAAGCAGCACATGGTCATCAACAACACCAATGGCTACAACGATTTCGGTGTCCTGTAGAGCACCAAAAATGATGTCAACATTGTCAGCAGCTTCACTATCACCACCCTCAAGTCGCTGCCTGAGTGAGGCATAGTCTGGCTTATAGGTAAACGTAATGAACTCACCTCCAGCGATTGTGCGACGTTCGACTGCATCTGCCAGCGAGGGATCCATCATGGTGAGAGACTGAAGACCCGTTTCAAGACGTTTCATTTGCGTTACTGCAGCATCCTTCATCGTAGTGCGAAAACCCCAGACGAGATCTGGCAATACGATGAGATCTTTATTTTCGGCCAGTGTTTCGAAAACCATTTCAGCAAGGATGTCACTGACTTCACCTTGGATTCCACTTTGAGAAATCGATGCAATGTTTGCCGCCTGCTGTGTTTGCTGAAGTTTCCGAAGGAGCACTGCAAGTTTTGCCCATGATTTGTCGCCGTACAGAAATGTTTCTGTCGCAACCATATCCACAAGCAGATCTAATGCCTGCTTGTTTTCTGGAATCTGACGCATTGCATTGGCTATGGACAGCGGATTCCCTGGAGTTGCATTCTGCTGTTCCAGCGAGTCAAAAAACTTTTTCACTCCCGGGAGCTTTTTGATTGCAGCAAAAGCGTTGCTCGAAATAAGTGCTTCATACTGTTCACGGAGTCGCAACGTAGATGAGACAAATGCAACATCTTCTGGAATCATCGAGAGGCCCGTCTCCGATATATCCGCCCCATGGGCTTTGCCCGACTGATCATATGAGGCAAAAACTAGGCCAACAGTCAGGAAGGATATCATCAAACATCGAGGAAAAGCCATTGGAACAATCCTTTTCGTTATGAGCTTTGAGTGAACAAAAACAGCTACCAACAGTTCAACCAGCAGGGCAAAGCCCAGGTGGACAAAAACGTCTGTGGTGATCCTTGGGCGGGTCGTAATAGGATATTCGATATTCACGCTTTTGGGGAGAACCCTTCTTGATCATTAAATCAACTCACATTATTGATACGTTTGCAGAAGCATTCAGCCTGCGGTTCAGCCGTATTATTGTCACTGCCCATGACAAATACTGGCTTGATGCAGCTCTCTCAGCCGCCTGTGGTTATGGCACAAGTGTCATCGGCTGTGATGCGGAAATTGGGGTCGAACGCCGATTACCGGAGACAGACACCCCCGATGGTCGCGTAGGAGCAGCTATTCTTGCCTTTGGCTTCTCGAGTGAGGCACTCGGAAAAGCAATCACAAATCGTGCAGCCCAATGCCTGCTTACATGTCCAACAGTAAGTATTTTCGATGACCTCCCTTCAGCGGAGGTCCGAAGCCCGTTTGGAAGCCATATCCGATATTTTGGTGATGGCTTTGAAAAGTCAAAATTGATCGATGGTCACCGATTCTGGCGGATTCCCGTCATGGATGGGGAGTTTTTTGTTGAAGAATCGATTGGCATCGAAAAAGGTATCGGGGGGGGCAACTTCATTCTTCAAGGTGACTCTTTGTCAGCAACACTTCATGCGGCCCGTCTTGCCGTGGATACCATTTCCACAGTACCAGGTACCATTACGCCATTTCCCGGAGGAGTTGTGCGATCAGGCAGTAAGGTCGGTTCTCGCTATACCGGGTTGAAAGCATCCACCAATGATTCTTTTTGCCCTGCGTTGGTCGGCCGAACAGTTACACAACTTGTTGAGGGCGCAGCATGTGCGCTCGAAATTGTGATTGACGGTACAGATGAGCAAACGATCTCTTCAGCCATGACAGTGGGTATTCACGCTGCGGCTCAACCTGGAATACTAGCCATCTCCGCGGGGAATTACGGTGGAAAACTAGGTAAATTTCATTTTCACCTTCACCAGATTCTCAACGCTTCCTAAACGATCTTTTCGTGAGCTTCCAACCGACTGGAGTGATCTTTCAGAGAGAGGTCCTGATGTGGTACTTCCTCTGGTAATAAAGGAATTATTTCCACGTCCAGTGAGGATGGTGTCATGTCAGACAGCGAGCGAGTATCACGACAGGACTTGGTCGTCCCACCAAGACAGTCGAACTTTTCGATCATCGTAGGAGCCTGCGTCTGTGCATGTGCCGGATTTGGTCTTGTGTGGAAACTGGGAATAGGTCGATCAACCCACCACGATGCACATCCGGTTGGTACAGCCACAACGCATCTTGAGGCACCTCCCGTTCAGCCAAATGAGGTTTGGCAAGCCTCCCCAAAAGAAACTGACACTGATGATGATCGATATCAAAATCGTCCAGTGTCCTTTGAGTCAACCGAGGAGATTGTCCCTGCAGCAAGAAACGAACAACCCCTCTCTCGTTTCTCCTCACCTGCTGATCTTGAACCACTTCCAGAAACGAACAGAAACAATCTGTTACCAGTTGAGGCACCGGTTGAGAGTTCCGATACAACAACATTACCGCCATCAACACCAGCCGCACCATCAGATGATGATGGTACTGATATGACAGCCGATGCGTTGGAAACGGAAGAGGAATCTAAGCCAGATAGAGCCACTCCACCCAATGATACTGTCGTCGAAACGGATGAGACAGAATCCGTGCTTCCCAGAAGTGTTCCTGCGAACACAAATGTAGATCAAGCACCTCTTGAACTCCCACCATCCATTGCCAACGCAGATATTGACCCCCCTGTATCACCCGAATTGACTAACACGTCAGAAGAAACTGCATCGATCGGTGAATCAGAAGAAAATCAGGGTTCAGTCGATAAAAAAGATCCTTTCATCGCAGACACTTCGACCAGATCAGAGATGCAGGAAACAGAGACTGATCGTAGCAATACACAACCAGAATCGCTCCTTCTTGATAACGAAACTAATAGTACTCAAATCGTAGAAACAAACTCTATCGTTTCAGAAACAAGAGAATCAACCGCGTCACCCCAAGATCAACCACTCACGAATACATTTGCAGCACAATCGCAATCTCAACCTCAGAACTCACCATCCTTCTCATCCAATTCGTCATTGCTCGGACCACAAAGTCTCTCAGGACCTCAGGATTCTGATCCATTTGATACTCGTGCCAGCATTCAATCCAACCCAAGAATACCTTCAGAAACAGCACCTACTGGGGGTGGCAGACCTGGACCTACACAATTGGAGGGTATTCAAACCCCTCAAGTCAGTGTGGAAAAGCGTGGGCCGCGAGATATTCAAGTTGGAAAACCTGTTCGGTATGAAATACACATCCGCAACGTCGGCACTGCTGTTGCGAATAATGTCATGATTTATGACACAATCCCTACTGGCACTCATCTGATTGCGACAACTCCCCCAGCGTCCCCTGATCCCACAAATACGGATGTCAATAGTGGTGGTCTCATGTGGCGAATCGGAAAACTAGAACCTGGTGCTAGCACCAAGGTTGCCATGGAAGTCATGCCGGATGCAGAAGGTGAGATTGGGAGTGTTGCCAGTGTGACATTTCGTGCTGAGGCCACGATGCGATCACGGGCAACCAGACCCGCCCTCAGTGTATCTGCATCTCCACCAGAACCGGTTCTTATAGGGGAGGATATAACTGCTGAAATTCTTGTTTCCAATCCAGGCACAGGAACATCCACCGGAATCATCATTGTTGGCACACTGCCAGAAGGCGTCCAACACGCTGCTGGAAGTGAACTTGAATTTGACGTCGGTCGTCTGGAGCCAGGCGAAACCCGTACCATCGACCTTGTCCTGAAGTCGACCGCTCCCGGCGTGCATGCCATGACTGTTGTCGCACGTGCTGATGGACAACTTTCATCAAACACGTCTATCCCACTGGAAGTCACTGCTCCGATGCTGGAGCTTGCAGCAGATATGCCAGGGCGCCGTTATTTACAACGACCTGCAGTCTGCAGAATCACCATGCATAACACAGGTACTGCACCGGCGATGGATGTAGAACTCGCCTCTCAACTTCCACCTGGCATGAAATTCGTTCGAGCCAATAACACTGGGTTTTACGACGAACGTCATCACCGTGTTCTCTGGAGTCTGGAAGAGTTACCCGCAGGAGAAACCGGCACGGTCGAGATGGTCGTCATGCCAGTTGCTCTTGGACCACAGAAAATGATCACAGCGGCCCGAAATCCCGCTGGACTCTCTGATCAGATCGCAAATCAGATTGAGGTTGATGGCCTTGCAAGCCTAACCTTTCAAATTACAGACAGTGAAGATCCTATTGAAGTCGGAGGACAAACTGAATATGTCATCCGAGTTGGAAATCAAGGGACGAAACCAGCCAGTGGTGTTCGCCTTAATGCGACGCTCCTAGGCGATCTTGAGCCCATTGATGCACGTGGTCCAGCAGGACACCGTATCGAGAATCTCTCCATCATCTTTGACCCGTTGGCAACACTTGTTCCAACTGAAGAAGCCCTATACAGAATCCGAATTCGTGGACAACGTGCAGGGGACCATCGTATCCAAGTTCAACTTACCAGTGATGAGCACACGACTCCGATTACCAAGGAAGAAGTTACGCGTGTGTACGCCGATCGCTAAGGCATATTGCTTTATCGTAGCACTGCTCCAACTCGCTTCGTACATTCATCAAGTATCGATGTCATGATATGACTTGCTTCTTCACCCGAAAGAGTTCCCTCTGCGCTACGCAGACGAAGTGATACGACAACACTTTTCTTCCCGTGTCCAAGCTTTTCCGGATCCTGCCAAATCTGTACCAGACGGCACTGCTCCAATAGTCCTTGTCCAGCAGCATGAATAGCTGCTGATATATCAGCCCAAGGGACATCATCACGAACCACCAGATTGATATCCCTCTCCACAGCCGGAAAGTCACTTGGGCGAATAATCTTTCTTTCCTGAGTCATCGCAAAATCGAGATAGTCGATTCGAAGTTCAATGACTGAGACAGGGCCAGAGAGTGAAAATATTTTCCGCGACTCCTCGCTTATTTCACCGAGCACACCAACACGCACCGGCAGCCCCTTGGCACGATGCAATACCACCTCTGCAGCCCTTCCAGACTCAAGGAGCTCCGTTTGAATGGGTCGATATTCCACGGAGGACAACTGCTCTTTCCCTTGATCAAGGACTCCTATCCGAAGCTTTTTGAATATTGCTTCAGCAAAACCTTTTGCACGAAAATAATCACCTTCTGTCACAAGTGATGCCAGCAGTGGCTCGTCAGCAGGCGATTGACTTCGCGCAACCTGATTGTTTTCGACAGAATGTGGCAGGTATGCATGAGCAATCTCAAAAAGTTCTGCATGTGGTGCACCAACTGATAACGATCCAAGGCGTGCATCCAACAGACTTGGGAGAAGTGTTCGACGCAGCCGGTCGGCACCTCGAATAAGCGCTGGACGACAGACCAATGGTGGCAACGTTGTCCACGGACTTTCAAAAGCTTCAAATGCCTCTGTCACAACACTCCGTGTCATCGCCTCACAGAATCCGGCTGCAACCAACACCTCTGCAACTGCCCGAGTCGCACGCTCTCTACACGACAATTCAACGGGCCTTGCTGTGATCACCTGATCTTCAGGAACCTTGTCATAGCCCTCAATTCTTGCAACTTCTTCGATCAAGTCGATCTCTCGGTGCACATCTCTCCGCCACGACGGCGCCTGCCATCGGGATGCTTTGGCATCACCCTGCTCCAAGATGAATCCCAAATCTTGCAGTATTTTCTTTTGACGATCCAAAGAAATATCGATGCCGAGCACCTCTTTAACACGGTGATGGCGGAAGTCGATGCATGCAGGCGAACAGGCCAACGCTCCCGCCTCGACCGTATCACTCGAAAGGGTTCCACCTGCGATCTCCAGTATCATCGCTGCAGCACGACGACTTGCCCATTCAACAGCAGCAGGATCTGGACCTCGCTCAAACCGGAACGACGAACCACTTGCCAGTACCAGTCCACGCGCGGCTGCTCGCACCGTTAATGGTGCGAATTGTGCAGACTCCAGAAAAATATCTGTTGTTGAGTCACTAATTTCTGACTCTGCTCCTCCCATCACACCGGCGAGGGCAATCGGTCCCTCAGTATCAGCAATAACACACATTTCCTCTGTCAGTGAATATGTCTTGTGATTGATTGCAAGGAATGCTTCATCTTTCTTTGCACGCCGCACGATGATGTGTGAGTCACGCACTTTTTTGAGGTCAAATGCATGGAGTGGTTGACCACATTCCAGCATCACATAGTTCGTAATATCGACAACATTATTGACACTTGTCACTCCAACAGTTGCAAGTTTATCAATCAACCATTGTGGACTCGGCCCAATCTTTACTCCACGAATAACTCGACCAGAGTAGTAGGGACACATATCAGATGCGGTAAGGCTGAGTGAAATAGTGCTACCGACAGGAGGCTTCTCTTCGGGAGGTTGAGGGTCAGGAATATCGAGTCTGCTATGGAATAAGACTGATAGTTCACGAGCAACCCCAATGTGCCCAAGCCAGTCAGGACGGTTACTCGTAACTTCAATCTCAATCGCTTCATCTTCCCCCTTGAGAGACGTGGACTCGTGGTTCAGTCCAGCCATCAGCAGTCGTTCCACAACCTCTTCTGTCGGAGCATCAAGGGAAACGTAATCTGCCAACCATTTGCGAGAAAGAATCATTGGTGACTCAGAATTGCTGAAGGAATCGAACGTCATTACGATAAAAATCGCGTATATCAGCTACACCATATTTACGAGCAGCAATCCGCTCGACTCCGAGTCCGAAGGCAAAGCCTGTAACGGCATCAGAGTCGTAGCCCACCGCCTCCAAAACAGAAGGATCGACCATACCAGCACCACCCATTTCGATCCATCGCCCTCCCCACTCCATATCAACTTCAACGCTTGGTTCGGTAAAAGGAAAAAATGAGGGGCGAAACCGCACCTTGACATCGCCTCCGAGAAAACTCGATGCAAACAACCGAAGAACACTTTTGAGATGGGCCATGGTCGTTCCCGTCTCGACAAGAAGCCCTTCAACCTGATGAAACATTGGATAGTGCGTTGCGTCCGCAGTGTCTGGTCGATAGACGCGGCCAAGTGAAACAATTCTGAGTGGAGGCTTTCTTTCCTCCATGACTCGTATTTGAACTGTGCTGGTTTGAGAACGGAGAAGAAGGGGATCGCCCCCCTGAGCAACAGCAAGGTAGAAGTTATCCAGAGGATCTCGAGCAGGATGTTCAGCAGGAATCGCCAGAGCCTCAAAATTATGCCACTGATCTTCAACTTCAGGACCTGTCACACTTTCGAAGCCAAGCCGAGACATTATTTCCTGCACACGTCGGATGGTCTGCGTAATAGGGTGGAGATGGCCAAGTCTAAATGCCTGACCAGGCAAGGTAATGTCAAGCGACTCAATCTCAGACTCTTCACGGAGTAATCGTTTTTGAGCCAATGACAAAAGATCTGTGATGGCCTTCTTCGCGTCATTGAAATGTCGCCCGGCTGCTGGCTTATCAGCTGATGAAAGGCCTCCGAGCATTTTCTGAATGGCTTTCAATCGACCACTACGCGCACCGAGAAACTCAACCCGGGCTGCTTCAACAGATGACTTGTCACAAGCAGCATCAAGCATGGCTGAAGCCTCATGTTGGAGGGCATCAATTTTTGCCAGAAATGCATCGAGTGAAACGTCTGCCACGAACGAGACTCCCTTCTTGGAGGAAAGAAGTCAGCCCGCAGTCACCGGCTCAGGCAAACCAAGGCCTTCTCGAACATTTTCTACAACCGCGTCAAAACCGGTTGGATCAAGTACAGCCATCTCTGACAGGGTCCGCCGGTCGAGTTCACAACCTATCTTTTCTAAGCCAGCGATAAACTGGCTATAACGAAGGCCGCGTTGACGACAGGCAGCATTGATTCGAATGATCCACAGACGACGAAATTCTCTCTTCTTT